>CAXGVD010000051.1:0-10731 GCA_964012695.1 uncultured Opitutia bacterium | reverse complement strand
ATCCAACCGGGCCGCATGCTCACTCCGATCGATTTTCGCTGCATCTACGCTGTGGGCCTCAACTACAAGGCCCATGCCGCGGAATCCGGTGCTAAGCCGCCCGAATATCCGATGATTTTCATGAAGGCCCCTACGGCTGCACAGAATCCCGGAGACCCCATTGTGTTGCCGCGTCACTTGCGCAGTGATCGTGTGGACTTCGAGGGGGAGCTGGGCGTGGTCATAGGCCGGCCTTGCAAAAACGTGGCTCCGGAAGACGCCCTTTCCCATGTTCTGGGCTACGTCTGCGTCAACGACGTTTCGGCCCGCGACTGGCAGAAGGACAAGGGGGGCGGGCAGTACTGCCGGGGAAAAACTTTCGACACCTTCTGTCCCGTGGGCCCCTGCCTCGTGACGACCGATGAGATACCCGACCCCTCAGCCCTTCTGCTCCGCACCTACGTTAATGACGAGCTGATGCAGGAGAGTTCCACTTCCGATATGATTTTCGATGTTCCCCGCCTCATCTCTTTTCTTAGCGGCAGCACTACTTTGCTTCCCGGCACCCTCATCCTCACGGGGACGCCCTCCGGGGTGGGAGACGCCCGCGAACCGCGCCGCTATCTGCAACCCAAAGACGTGGTGACGGTGGACATAGACTGCATCGGCAAACTGGTTAACCCCGTTGCCGAAGAAAGTACGGTAGGAGCTGAAGACGCTACCGCCTAACCGTTTCGTTTAAGTTTCTTTTCCTTTTCTCATGCGAGTGGCCATTCTTCAATTTCCCGGTTCCAATTGCGATTGGGACGCGTGGCACGCCGTCAACGACGTCTTGGGAATCCCCGCTGAGCGAGTTTGGCACAAGGATTTCCTGCCCGCCGAGACAGAGGCGGTGATAACGCCCGGAGGGTTTTCCTTTGGGGACTACCTGCGTTGCGGAGCCATCGCCCGGTTCTCCCCCATAATGGGGGACCTCCTCCGTTTCGCGGAGAACGGCGGTCCCGTGCTCGGCATCTGCAACGGCTTCCAAATCCTGTGCGAGGCGGGCTTGCTTCCAGGTGCCTTGATTCGCAACAATTGCCTTGAGTTCCGCTGTGTGAACCAGTGCTTGGCGGTAGAGGACTCCACCGTGCATTTCAACATGGCCGCTCTCGGTGAACGCATCTATCTGCCGATTGCCCATGGCGAAGGCAACTACAGGTTGGAGGATGCCGAACTTCGCGAGCTGGAGGCCAACGACCAAGTTCTCTTCCGGTATGCTGGCGACCGCGATACCGACGGGCCCGGACACGGCAACCCCAATGGATCCGTGAGCCACATTGCGGGCGTGCGTAATCAAGCCGGCAACGTCTTCGGAATGATGCCCCATCCCGAGCGCGTGGTGGAGCCTTTTCACCCGGGGATGGACGGCATTCCCGTGCTTAAAGCTTTTCTCGACCCTCTCCTTAAAGCGACCCCCGCGCAGGAGGTGACGGCATGAGCGAGTCCCCGGAAACTTCTGCGTCCTCCGCCGAGGCGGCAAACGAACCCGCCGCCGCCCTGCCGCCTAATCCGGACCCCGTCCTGAACGTCGAGATCACCGAGGAAATCGTCGCTAACCACGGCCTCCTTCCCGAGGAGTACGAGCAGGTGAAGGTCATCCTCGGGCGGGAGCCGAACCTGACCGAGTTGGGGATATTCTCCGTGATGTGGTCGGAGCACTGCGCCTACAAGAACACGCGGAAGCTCCTCAAGCAGTTTCCTGTGGAAAAGCGTGACAAGGAGGGCCTGGGGCAGGTGCTGGTCCGGGCGGGTGAAGAGAATGCGGGGGTCATCGATGTGGGGGACGGTTGGGGCGTGGCCTTCAAAATCGAATCGCACAACCACCCCAGTGCAATCGAGCCTTTCGAAGGAGCAGCCACTGGCGTGGGCGGCATCGTAAGGGATATCTTCACCATGGGAGCACGGCCTGTGTTACTCACCAACTCCCTGCGTTTCGGGGAACTGGATTCGGAGCAGGCCCGCCGCCTCTTCAGGGGCGTCGTCCACGGCATTTCCCACTACGGCAACTGCCTCGGCATCCCGAATGTGGGCGGAGACGTCTACTTCGACGACGCCTACGAGGGGAACCCCCTTGTCAACGCCCTCTGTGCCGGCATCCTCAAGCACGAAGAAATCAAGCGCGGAGCGGCCACGGGAGTCGGCAACCCCGTTTACTATGTCGGGCCCGGTACGGGGCGCGACGGTCTCGGTGGGGCCTCCTTCGCCTCCCGAGAACTGACCGAGGAGAGTGCGGAGGACCGCCCCGCCGTCCAGAAGGGCGACCCCTTCATGGAAAAGCTTTTGCTGGAGGCCTGTCTGGAGATGATGGCGATACCCGGGCTTGTCGTGGGCATTCAGGACATGGGAGCCGCTGGCCTTACCTGTTCTTCCTGCGAAACCGCCTCCCGAGGAAACGCCGGCATCGAGATCGACCTCGACCTCGTGCCCCAGCGAGAAGAAGGCATGAATTCCTACGAAATCATGCTCTCAGAGAGCCAGGAACGTATGCTCGTAATCGTACAACGCGGACGGGAGAGCGAGTTGGAGGAAGTCTTCAAAAAGTGGGACCTCCACGCCGCTCTCATCGGGCGAGTGACCGAAGGAGACCGCATGGTCGTGAAGCACAAGGGCGTGACCGTGGCCGACCTCCCCGCCAAGTCCCTCACCGACGAAGCCCCCGTTTACGACCAGCCCGCCTCCGAGCCCGCCCATGTCACCGTGGCTAGATCTTGGACGCCTGATCTCATTTCAGATTTGGCCCCGGAGGAGGTGGAGCCCATCTTGTTGAAACTTCTCGGACACCCCACCATCGCCTCCAAGCGCTGGGTCTGGCGGCAGTACGATCACATGGTCATGGCGGGAACCGCCGTGGAGCCGGGATCCGACGCCGGAGTCGTTCACCTCGCTGTCGCCGGCATCGACAAGCGTCTCGCTATCTCCAACGACTGCAACAACCGCTTCTGCTTTCTAGATCCCTACCGAGGCGCCCAAATCGCCTTCGTCGAATGCATGAGAAACCTTGCCTGTTCCGGCGCCCGGGCCCTCGCCGTCACGGACAACCTCAACTTTGGCAATCCCAACAAGCCTGAGGCCTACTATATGCTCAAGGAGTGCGTGACGGGACTTGCGGACGCTTGCGAGTTCTTCGACGTCCCCGTCGTCGGCGGCAATGTCAGCCTGTACAACGAGCATGGCTCCGGTGCTATCGACCCCACCCCCGTCGTCTCCATGGTCGGCCTTATCGAGAAAGTCGAGCACCTCACCCGCAGCTTCCTTCCTAAGGGCGACGAAATCCTCCTCCTGATCGGTGGCCCGCCCCACGAAATCGGGGGCAGTTATTATCTCCAAGTCCGCGAAAGCCTCAAGGAAGGCAAAGTGCCGGATGTTGATCTCGATGCGGAAAAGGCTTTGCAGGACTTTCTCCTTGAGCAAATCGCCGCTGGACGCGTCGCCGCTGCCCACGATGTTTCCGAAGGCGGCCTTCTTACGGCCCTCGCCGAGATGCTCTTCGAGGACGTTGGCATCGGAGTGGATGCGACCTTCCCCGACCTCGGCCCCTCCCGCCGCCTCGACGCCCTTCTTTTCGGCGAAAGCCAGGGCCGCGTCCTCCTCGCCACTCCCGACGAGCAGACCGCCGCCGTCCTCCTCACCGCCGCCAAAACCGCCGCCGTTCCCGCCCGACGAATCGGCACCGCCGACGCCTCCGGAAGGATGAAGGTGTCCATCGGAGACGAGCGAGTCCTCGACGCCGCTACCTTTGCCCTCTGCAAAACCTGGACCGAGGCCATACCCTCGGTAATGGACCACGCCTGAACGGAGACGCCCCCGGATGAGCGACGAAATCGGTCACCACTGCGGTATCGCCCTCGTCCGCCTCCGCAAGCCGACCGCCCATTACGTCGAAAAGTACGGTACGCCCCTCTGGGGCTTCAACCAGCTCTTCCTCCTTATGGAAAAGCAGCACAACCGGGGCCAGGACGGTGCCGGCATAGGCTCCATGAAACTCCACGCTCCAACGGGCGAAGCCTTCATGTTCCGCGAGCGCAGCACAAGTTCCAACGCCCTCTCCAAAATCTTCGGCAAGCAACTCAAGCGCTATTCCCGCCTCCTCAAGGACGGCATCGTCTTCCCCGAATTCCCCGACACTTTCAAACGCCACTTCGACTACGGCGGAGAAATCCACCTCGGCCACCTCCGCTACGGCACCTCCGGCTCCTACGGTACCACCTCCTGCCACCCCTACTTCCGCAAAAGCAACTGGCCCGCCAAAAACCTCATGATCGCGGGCAATTTTAACCTCACCAACGTCGAGGAACTAAACCGCCGCCTCGTCGAACGCGGTCAGCACCCCGTCTTCGACACCGACACCCAAGCTATCCTCGAAGAAGCGGGTTACCATCTCGACGCCGCCCACGACCAACTCGCAGCCCAAGCCGAAGCGGAAAACGTACCTGGAGCCGAGACCTCCGCCTGGATTGGAAGCCGCCTGCGCCCCGCCGCCATCCTCCGGGAAGCCGCCCGTCACTGGGACGGCGGCTATGCCATCGCTGGCATCCTCGGCAACGGAGACGCCTTCGCCATGCGCGACCCTCTCGGCATTCGTCCTGGCTACTACGTTGAGGACGAAGAAGTGGTCGCCGTCGCCTCCGAACGCGCCCCGCTCATGACCGTCTTCGGCAAGAACGCCGACGAAGTGAAGGAAATCGAACCCGGCTCCATCACCCTCATCCGTGCCGACGGCGAACTCCAAACCGACCACTTTGCTGACGAATCCGGCCCTCCGCGTTCATGCTCCTTCGAACGCATCTACTTCTCCCGAGGCAACGACCCCGACATCTATGCCGAACGAAAGAAACTCGGCGCCCTTCTCGTCCCGAGCGTCCTCCGGTCTGTCGGTGCCGACTTCTCCAAAAGCGTCTTCTCCTACGTCCCCAACACCGCTGAAAGCGCTTATTACGGCTTTCTCGACGAACTTCGACGCGTGCGCCGCTCCGAAGTCCGCGAGCGCATCGTCCAAGCCGTGCGCAACAACGAACTCACCACCGACCTCATCGACGAACTCGTCCTCGACAACTGGCCCCGAGGCGAAAAAATCGCCAACAAGGATATCAAGCTCCGCACCTTCATCTCCCAGGAATCCGGTCGCGCCCAACTCGTCTCCCATGTCTACGACATTACCTACGGCGTCGTCCAAGAAGGCCAAGATGCCCTCGTCTGCATAGACGACTCCATCGTCCGCGGTACCACGCTCAAGCGCAGCATCCTCAAAATCCTTTCCCGCTCCCGCCCCCGCAAGCTCGTCATCGCCTCCACCGCCCCCCAAATACGCTACCCCGACTGTTACGGCATCGACATGTCCGAACTCGGCAAGTTCATTGCCTTTCAGGCCGCCGTCGCCCTTCTCAAGGAAACCGGAGACGATTCCCTCCTCGACGATGTAGCCGAAGACTGCCGCCGTGCTCTCGAAACCGAAACTCCCGACTCCGTCAACCAAGTCAGCCGTCTCTACGCTGGTTTTACCGCCAAGCAAATCTCGGAAAAAATCGCTGAATTGGTCACCCCCGCGGGCATGGACTGGGACGGCCAAGTGGAAGTCATCTACCAAACCATCGAAGACCTCCGCACCGCGCTCCCCGCCCATGCCGGAGACTGGTACTTTACCGGAGACTACCCCACTCCCGGAGGCTACCGTGTCGTTCACAAAGCGTTCCTCAACTACTACGAAGATAAAGACGGCCGTAGCTACTGACCGTTGGAGGAGTTACCCGCATTTCTTGATTTTCGGAACCTGGAATTTGCGAAAAAGCTTTTGACATGCGAGGAGTGTCGAGAGTTGAATGTGCGTGCGGATGGAAACCGCTTTCCAGACTCTCGTATTGAACCGCCTCTGGCAGACGGTGAATGTGGTGGGGATGGAAAGGGCGTTTAGCCTGCTTGCGCTGGACCATGCTCAAGTGATATACGCCGAGGACGGAAGTTATCGCATGTTCGATGCAGAAGGTTGGTTCGCCTTTTGCAAGGAAGACCCCGCTCCCGAAGGAGTCCGCGTGATCCATACCGTGAACCGGACGGTTCGCGTACCCAGTGTGCTGTTGCTGCGCAGGTATGACCGGATGCTGATGCGGGAGATGAAGTTCAACCGCCAGAACTTGTTCGAGCGAGACGGATACCGTTGTCAGTACTGCGGCGGTTCCTTCGGACCGAAGGAGTTGAACATGGATCACGTGGTGCCTCGCGATAAAGGCGGCCCCACTACTTGGGAGAACATTGTGACTTCCTGCGTGCGTTGCAACTCCCGCAAGGGGAATCGCGAACCGCAGGAGGCGGGTATGCGTTTGCTCCGAGAGCCTTGCCGGCCCAAGAGGCGCCCGTTCGTGAGCTTTCTATACGGGCGCGAGTTGGAGGATGCGTGGCGTCCTTTCGTGCAGGGCTGTTCGGATTGAGTTCGAGCCAAACGTTTTGAAGGTTGAGCGTCACCCTTCCTTGCTGTAGCGGAAGGGGAGTGAGCACGGCGAACGGCAAGGCCGGAGTGGAGAGGGAGAAGCGGGGGCTGGACGCCTTGTACCGCATCAGCTCGTTGACGGGGAGCGAGGGCGACCCGAAAGAGGCGCTTGAGGCGATTTTGGAGGAAGTGGCGAATGCTTTCGGAGCCAGTTCGGCTTCCGTTTCTTTGGTGAATCCTGCCACGGGTATGCTGGAGGTGGAGGTGGCCCGGGGGCTGAGCGAGGAGGCGAAAGGATTCGAACTGCCTTTGGGGCGTGGACTGACGGGTTGGGTGGCGATGCGTGGCGAAGCGGCCTTGGCCGCGGATGTGCAGAAGGACGCGAGGTATTACAGGCTAGATGATGCGGTGCGAGCGGAAATGGCGGCGCCGCTGTGCGAGAATGGCTTGGTGGTGGGGGCGCTGAATGTGGATTCCACGAAGGTGGGGGCCTTTGAGGAGGGGGACTTGCGCTTGCTGGAGTTGATGGCTAATGAGGCTGGCAGGGTGCTCGAGAACGTGTGGTTGGTCGGGCAGTTGCGGAGGCGTGCCGGGCAGTTGCAGGCCTTGGTGGAAGTGGGGCGCGAAATGGCGGACAAGCGGGAGATGGAGGAGGTGCTTCGGACCATCGCGCGGGAGGCTAGAGGGTTGTTGGAGTGCCGGGTGTCGGCTTTGTTTTTGTACGACGAAGCCGCCGACTTGCTCCGTCTGCAAGTTGCTTGGGGAAGTGAGGGACCTTTCGAGGTAGAGGAGGTGCTTCGCCCTACGGATAGTGCCTTGGGCACGGCTTTGCGGGGTAGGAGGCAGGTACAAGCGGGAGACTTGAGGCGGACGGAAGAGCATCATTTCCGCGAGGTTATCCGGGAGGAGGGGTTGCGCTCGATGTTGGTGACGCCTCTGGTGTACGAGAACGAGGCGTTGGGAGTGCTGGTCACTTATGTTGACGAGCCTCACAGGTTTACGGACGACGAGCGATTGCTGGCGGTCGGTTTGGCGGACTTAGGGGCGATCGCCTTTGAGAATGCAAGGCTGTATGGGCGGGTGTTCGCGTCCGAGGAGAATTTGCGCAAGGGGGAGAGGTTGACGACGTTGGGGATGCTGGCGGCGGAAATCGCCCACGAAATCCGCAACCCGTTGATGGTGCTCCGTTTGTTGTTCGATTCTTTGGAAATTGGGGGGGCGAAGAACGAGGAGACGGAGGAGGACTTACAAGTGATCCGAGACAAGCTGGGGCATTTGGAGGAAATCGCTTCGCGAATACTGGACTTCGGCAAGAATCGCGAGGCGGTGAGGCAACCTTTGAGCGTGGGGAAACTGTTGGAGGACGTGGGGCGTTTGGTGCGGCTGAAACTGAAGCAGGCGAAGGTCGAATTCGTGGTGGAGAAGCCTGAGGAGGATATGACCGTGTCGGGCGACCGGGGGCAGTTGCAACAGGCTTTGCTCAACTTGATTCTGAATGCTCTCGCGGCCATGCCCAGGGGGGGGGGGGTGACCTTGTCCGGCGGTTTGGAGGACGGGCGGGCGGTACTTTACGTCCAGGATACGGGGAGCGGCATTCCTGAGGAATTGAGGGAGAAGATTTTCGACTCGTTCCTGACGGGAAGGAAGGAGGGGACGGGGCTCGGGTTGGCTATTTCCAAGCGAATCCTGAGGAGCCACGAGGGGGACTTGGAGCTGGCGGGAACAGGAGAGGGCGGCACGACCTTCAGGCTGAACCTGCCTCTCGCCGAGGAAACTGTTTAGACTTCCATTTGGAAGCGGCCTTCGGCGAGGGCTTGGGAGAGGCGTTCGCGGAGATCGAGGTAGCGGGTGGGGGAGTAGGTTTCTTCGGTGACGTTGGGGCGGACGTGGAAGACGTCGGTGGCGATGTTTTGCTCGGTTGCGATGCGGGCGAAGGCGATGTCGAGGCCGCAGTCGGCGATGTTTTGGGCGATGAGGTGCAGGAGGCCTAGGCGGTCGGCGGCACGGACTTCCACGATGGTGCGGCCTACGGCGACGTCGCGGTAGACGTTTACGTCGGGTGCGATGGTGGCGCCGATTCGGTCTTTAAGGGAGAAGGGAGTTTTGGTTTCGAGTTTACGGGCTCTTTCGCGGATGAGTGGGAGGGGGTCGGCGTTTTGGGTTAGGATTTCGTTCACGATTTGATGGAAGGCTTCGCGGGTGCGGGGGTCGTCGGCGGGGCCGCCTTTTTCGCTTTCGACGAAGAAGACGTCTATGGTGATGCCTTCGGAGCTGGTGAAGGCGCGGGAGCCGAGTATGTTCATACCGGCGACGGCGAAGGAGCCGGCGAAGCGGGCGAAGAGTGCGGAGCGGTCTTTGATGACGAGGTGGACTATGGTTAGGGAGCGGCGGAGGTCGTCGCGCCATTCTATGGCTGGGGGGTGTCGTAGGGAGATGGTGTCGGGGGAGGCTTGTCCGAGGTAGCGGGCGGTCATGGAGAGGTGAAGGGCGATTTCTTCTTCGCCGGCGTGGGAGAAGTAGCGGTCGGGGAGGGCTTGGAGGTGGGCGTCAATTTGTTCCCTGGAGAGGCCTGGGATTTGGAGGTGGGTGTGGGCGGCACGGAGGTCGGCGGGGTCTCGGCGGGCGGGGCGGCCACCGAGTACGCGGAGGGTGGAGTCGAAGAGTTGACGATGGAGGTCGTCCTTGTGGTTGTTCCAGAGGTCGGGGGAAGTGCCGTTGGCGTCGCAATAGGTATGAACGCAGAGGTAGCGGAGGCGTTGATGGCCTTTTGTGAATGCGGCGAAGGCTTCGATAACTTCGGGGTCGCCGAGGTCGAATTTGTTGAAGTAGCGGACCATTTCGAGGTGGTGGCGGACGACGAAGGTGACGCGTTCCCGCATTTCATCGGGCACGGCGAGACGTTGCATGAGGGAGTGGGCGATGTCGACGCCTCGTTCGCAGTGCCCTTTGGGGCCTTGATCTTTGCCGAGGTCGTGGAGGAAGAGGATTAGGTAGAGGAGGGCGGGGGTTTCGGTTTTGCGGAGTATGTCGCGGTAGTGGCGGGAGCGTTCGTCGGGGGCTTGGAAGACTTTGTCGAGTTCTGCGATGCAGCGGAGGACGTGGACGTCGGCGGTGTAGCGGTGATAGAGTTCGAGTTGGACTTTGCAGGTGAGGCGGTCGAATTCGGGGACGAAGCGTCCGAGAACGCCCAGGTCGTGCATGTCGGCGAGGGTGGGGTGGACGTCGCCGACTTGCTGGAGGATGGAGCGAAAGCTGACGTTTGCGGAGGGGGAGTGGATGAGGTCGGAGTTAATGAGGGAGAGTTTGTTGCGTATGAGGGAGCGGAGTTCGGGGGAGAGCGTGGCGCCGCGGTGTTGGGCGTGTCGGAAGAGGCGGAGTAGGCGTTCGGGGTCGCGGTCGAAGATTTTGGGGTCGGAGGAGTGGAGTTGATTGTTGGAGAGTTCGAATTCGTCGATGATTTCGGGGGGCGGGGAGCGGTAGGCTTGAAGGACCGAGGAGAGGGTGATGCGGGCGGTTCGCGAGGCGATGCCAGCGGCAAGGCGTCCTTCTAGGGCTTCTGCGGTCTGAAGAATGGAGCGGGCCCGGGTGTAGTAGTCGCCCATGAAGGCTTCGACTCGTTCGAGTAGGTCTTCTTGTTCGTAGCCGAGGCCGAGGGCGACTTCGGGTTGTTTTTCGAGGTGGAGGACGTCGGAGGGGCGTTTGCTGCGAAAGTGGAGTTCGTTGCGGACGCGTAGGAGGAAGGAGTAGGACTCGTTGAAGGTTTTGGCTTCGGAGAGGGTCAGGTGGTCGCGTTGGATGAGGGCGTCGAGTGGGGCGTCTGGTTCGTCGAACTTGACGCGGGCCATCCAGAGTATGTTTTGGTAATCACGCAGGCCGCCGACGCCGTTTTTGAGGTCGGGTGCCTGCAGGAAAACGGTGTTGCCTTTTTCCCGGCGTTGTCCGCTGCGGTCTTGCATGATTTGGCGGATGTAACCGGATGGGTCGTCTTTACGGAGGAATCGTGCGAACTTGTGGAGGTAGCGTTTGGTGACGTTCGAGTCTCCGCAGAGGTGGCGGGAGTCGAGTTGCGCGTTTTTGGTCCTTATGTCATTGCGTGATTCCTCGATGGCTTCGGAGACGGTCCTGGAGGAGTGGCCGACCTTGAGGCCCAAGTCCCAGAGGGGGTAAAGGATTTCCCGGGTCATGGTCTCCTTGAGGAGTTCGAGGGCTTTGCCGGCGGCGGCCTTTGGGTAGAGGAAGGTGAGGTCCACGTCGCTGTGCGGGCAAAGTTCTCCGCGTCCACAGCCGCC
>CAXGVD010000050.1:0-10828 GCA_964012695.1 uncultured Opitutia bacterium | reverse complement strand
GCCACGACGTGGTCGTTGGTCAGGACGTAGCCGCTTTCGTGAACGAGCGAACCGCTCCCCATCGACAACCGACCTTTGCCTTGGCTGAAGATGGCTGCCACGGCTGGCTCCGTCTTGCGGACTACGTGCACAGTCGGGGTAACCCGGTGCGAATCTTCGGGCTGGTAGGCCTCTCCCGCCGTTCCAGCGAGGTAGCAGGCCGCCAAGGCGAAACCGAGCTTACGGAGACGCGTCATGGTTCGAAAAGTCCCCGCTCTTTCCCGGCTTACAGCTCCTTGATGCGGATGTTACGGAAGTGGAGGTTGTTGGGCTCCCCGTGGTCTTGCAGGGAGACGTAGCCTTCGAGGGGACGGTCCTTCACGGGGGTTTTGTCGAGTTGGACGTCCACGATGTCCTCACCGTTGAGGTTCACCCGAAGGTGATGCCCCTTGCAGGTGACGACCATCTTGTTCCACTCGCCGGGCTTCTTGGACATGTTCTTGGAGGGTGCGACGGTGCGGATTATGCCGCCGTGGTCGTGAGCGGTCATCTTGTCGTCGGGTTTGCCGAAGGAGTCGAGCACCTGGCACTCTATTCCCGTCTTGACGGGGTCCTTGGGGTCGGCGATGCGGAAGTAAACCCCGCTGTTGCCCCGCTTCGGGTATTTGTACTCCACTTCCAGAATGAAGTCCTTGTACTTCTTCTCGGAGGTGAGGTAGGCGGAGTAGCGTTGCCAACCCTTCTCTCCGGGGCGGGGTTGAATGAGGAGGGAGCCGTCCTTCTGCGGGAGCCAGTTGCCAGTAGTTTTCCAGCCGGTGAGATCCTTGCCGTTGTAGAGGGAGACGAAGCCGTCGTCCGCCTTTTTCTTGGCGGCCATCGGAGCGACCGAGAAGGCGACGGCGAGCAGGGAGATAAGCAGTTGGTTTTTCATGGTGATTGGCGGGTGGTTGGATTGCGGGACGCGACGCGGGGCCTCACTTTTTGTTTTTGATTTCGCGAATCTTCAGGTTGCGCCAAGCGACCTCGAAAGGCCCGGAGCCTCGGCGGATGCTGTGGACCTGCAGGCCGATGAAGCCCTTGGGGTGGGTCTTTAGCTTTTCCTCGTCTACGAGGTCGGAAATGGCTTGGCCGTTGATCCAGGTCCGGATGCGAGCCCCTTCGGCGAGGACGCGGTATTGGTTCCACTTCCCGTCCTTGAAGTGCTTGTGGGGCTTGCGCTTGTCGGCGGGCGTCATCCAGCCGCCTGCGGCTTCGCCGTAGATGTAGCCGGACTCGGCGCCCTTGGAGCCACTCATTTCGATTTCCACTTGCGGGCCATTCACACGCCCCTTGGGGCCGCCCTTAGTGTTGGAGCGAATCTGTACGCCGGAGTTCAGCCCATTATCCACCTTCACCTCGAAATGCAGCTCGAAGTCGCCGTACAGCTTGTCCGTGCAGAGAAAGGAATTGGGGCTGCCTACCATTGTCTTGCCAACGATGGCCTCCTCCTCCACCCGGTAGGTGGCGGTGCCGTTGCGTTGGGTCCAGCCTTTGAGGGTCTTCCCGTCGAAAAGGGAGGCGAAGACCTCGTCGGCCTTCTTGGCGTGAGCGGTAATCCCGACCAAGGCGGCCAAGGCGAGAGCGAATGTGCTATGCGTTTTCATTACTGAGTGGGAGTTAGTAGGTTAAAGGGCTAAGGTTAGCGGGAAGCAACCACCTTGGGCGCTTTGCCTTTCTTTGGCAAGGCGAGGGTGGTTGGAGGCGGGTAAAAAGTTGATCAGCATTCGTCGGCTGGTTGGCGAATGACTATTTTGCCGAGTTTCATTCGGTGCGGACTTGTTCCTCGAACCGATGCAGTTGAGCGTTGCTGAATTGGTCGCCCATCTGGAGAGCCCCATTCAAGAAATCGAGGCTGTGGCCGAGGAGCTCGTAGAGGTGACGTCGGAGTTGACTTGGTTCCTTTCGGAAGCCCTAGCACGACGTCCGAGTTCTGGTTTAACCTTCAGGTCGCTCGTGACTTTTCGACTTCCCGGTGCGAGTGTGCCTTTCGCCTTCTGGCGGTCGTGAACAGAGTGTAGAGACTGCCGTTTCGCCTCACCTCCCGCCTTTCTTAGCCAGCGCCAGTTTCAGGAAGCCTACATTTGAGTTTTTCATGGAGCCGGTGTTGTCAGAGTCGAGGAAGACGACATAGCCGCCGTCTCGACAGAGAGCGACGTATTCGGCGGCGTTGTGCCCTTTGTTCGGGGTGTGGTGTAGGTGGTGCCAGAGTTTGTTTCCTCGTGAGTCGGTCCTGACTACGTAGGCGGCCCAGGTGCTTCGGGGATCTTTACGAGTTTTCGCGTTTTCGGGCTCGACGCCAGTGCCGCAGGCGAGGACGAAGCCGCCGTCGGGTGTGGCCTTCACGCCGTAGCATTCGTCGTAGATTTGCTTCGGGCTTCCGCCTAGAGGCTGGCCGTAGGTCTGGCTCCATTGCCGGGTGCCGTCACGATTCACCTTTACGAGCCAGGCGTCCCAACCGCCATTTGGGTCGCCCGTGGTGTGCCCGGCGAGGACGCATCCGTCGGGGGTAAGGTCCATGTCGAAACATTGGTCTTGCCCTCGTCCGCCGTAGGTTTTCTTCCAGAGGGTGACGCCCGAGGCGTCGAGCTTCGTCAATTGGGCGTCTTGGTGGTCCCTGCCTTCGGAAAACGCCCACACAGTGGAGCACACGAATAGGGCGCCGGTGGCACGGTCGATTTTCACCTTGGTTCCCTGAGGAGCGTCCAGAGTCTTGCGCCAGAGCGGTTTGCCGAGGAGGTCGGTTTTCATGACGAAGCCTGCGGCATCATCCGCGATGAAGGGCACTGCATTTTCCGGGCAATCGACGTATCCGGTGAGGGCGAGGCCATTTCCTGCCAAGTCGATTCCTCGGACGGCTCCGTGCTTTGGTCCGGGGTAGGTCTTCGTCCACTCGACCGTTCCCTTGGCGTCCAGCTTCAGCAGACCCGGGCCCGTCAAGCCAGCTTCCGTTAAGACCCCTCCTAAGTAGTAGCCGTCACGAGCCTCGACTATGCAGCGACCTTCCTCCCTGCTCCCTTTTTCGCCCAGGACCCGTTGCCATTGCAACTTGCCCGTTTCGTCGGTCTTGATGACGAGGGCGTCGGACCCGTGGCCTTTCGCCTCCCAAGTGGTCCCCACGGCGATGAAGCCGCCGTCGCGCGTCTGCATGCCTTCGAATACGTGTTCACCTTGGTCCGTGCCGTGTCCGTGCAACCATTCCACCTTGGGGGCGGCGTCCTCCTTAGGCGGGCGGTTTACGTCTTGGACGCCCCAGGCCGTTTCCCTGCAGGACAAGCTCGCAAGCACAGCACAGACCGCGTGTCCCAAAAATGGTTTCATGTCGTTCAAATGGTTTCAAGTTTGCCTCCTTTCAAGCCTTTCCCAAGCTCCGCCCGTCTCTGCTCTTTGCGTCGTGACCATTTCTTTGCCCGGAACCTTTCGTTTGGTCGGCCTGTTTTCGGCGGTGGGTTGCACCGTCGGATTCGGGCAGGGCGATCCTCGTCGGCTGAGCATTCCGAAGGTGGAGCGGGCTCCCGTCATCGATGGCGTTCCAGACGACGCCTGCTGGGCGGAGGCGGCGTTGGCGAAGGATTTTCGGCAACGTCGACCCGATGAGGGCGCTCCCGCCACGGAAAAGACGGAGGTGCGGGTTTGCAGGGACGACCGGGCCTTGTACCTTGCCGTTCGGTGTTTCGATTCCCAACCCGATAAGATCAGGGCGGGAGTCATGCAGCGCGACGCACCCGTCAAGGGCGACGACTACTTCTATATCCTGCTGGACCCCTTCCGGAGGAGTCGGGAGGGCTACTACTTCCGGACCAATCCGAACGGGGCGAAGGGCGAGGCCCTCATCAACTCGGACATGAGGCGCCCCAACATGGACTGGGACACCATCTGGGAGGTGCGGTCAAAGCGGGATGACCTCGGATGGACGGCGGAGTTTGCCATTCCTTTTCGGAGCATTCCCTTCGACCCCGCATCCGACGAATGGCGTGTGGATTTTGGCCGCTGGTTCTCCCGCAATCAGGAGCGCACCCGCTGGGTGGGCTTCACCCGCAATCGGCAGTGGTTTTCTCTGGAGGAGGCGGGCCGCATCGAGGGCTTATTGGGCGCGGAGTCGGGCAGGGGCATTGACTTCAATCCTTATGTTGCGGGCATGTGGAGTTCAGAGGACGGCATGGACTCCCACGGCTTCGAGGCCGGCTTCGACCTCTTCTACCGCATGACCCCCGGCCTTAAGGCTACCCTCACCTACAACACCGACTTCGCCGAGACCGAAGTGGACCGGCGAAAGGTCAACCTCACCCGCTTCCCGCTCTTCTTTCCCGAAAAGCGCGACTTCTTCCTCGAAGGCTCGGAGCATTTTTCCTTCGGCGGGATTTCGAGCAGTCCGCTGGCCTTTCACTCGCGCTCCATCGGCCTGTCTTCTGAGGGCAATAAAATCGACGTCCTCGGAGGAGCCAAGGTTACGGGTCGGCACGGTTCGCTGGGTGTCGGCATGCTGGGAATGCGGCTTGAGGACCACGGCGAACTGGAGGCGGACGACGTCTTCGTCGGTCGCTTCACCTATGACCTCTTCGAGGAATCAAAGCTCGGGACCATCTTCACCTACGGTGATCCCCAAGGCAACCTGAGCAACCGTCTGGCGGGCGTGGACCTCAACCTGCGGGACAGCGAATGGTGGCGCGGGCAAAGCGTGTCCCTGCACAGCTTCTACATGACCAGCGAGGACGGGGAGAAAGGTGCGGACGACGTGGCGGGAGGTTGGTTCTCCCTACCCAACTATCCCTTCAGCATGAGCGGGCACTGGATACGCATGGGAGACGATTTCGAGCCCGCAATGGGCTTCATCCGGCGGCGGGGCGGCCAATCCTCTGGAATCCGCTTCAGCTACGCCTTCGACCAACCCGAAAGCGATTGGCTGGACGACCTCTTGGTGGGAGCCGAATACAGCCGGTACGACCTCCTGAGTGGCGTCGTCGATTCCGAGGATGTTGAACTGGATCTCCTCGAAATTCGCACCCTTTCGGGAGATTCCTACGGCTTCCAAGTCGAGTTTGAGCGGGAAGTTTTGACCGAGCCCTTCGAAATCATCGATGGTGTGGAACTACCCGCCGCCGACTATCGGGGAACCGAATTCGGATTCGGCTACCAATCCAGCTCGGACCGTCCCGCATTTGGCGACTTCGGCATAGGTTATGGCGACTACTACGGCGGGAAGGCCTTCAAGACCGGCGGCGACCTGTCCTGGCGACCAACTCGGCACCTTCAGATCGATCTGAGCGGAGGTCTGACTCGGGCCGACTTGTCTGAGGCCGAGTTCGATGTCTGGACGGGTTCCCTCGGCCTCCGCCTCACACCCACGACGAGCCTCTCCTTTAACAGCATCGTTCAGTACGACAACCAGTCCGAACAAATTGGCACCAACAGTCGTTTCCGTTACATCCTGCAGCCAGGAAGCGACCTCTTCCTCGTTTTTAACAAAGGCTTCCACAAAGGAGAAAACCAAGAGTTCTCGGACTTCCGTTCCTTTAGTACCGAGTCGATCGTCAAGCTCAACTGGACCTTTCAGTTCTGAGTGACGGAAGGATGCATTCGAGTGGTTTACCTTCCCACTATGGCTTGGGCAGGGCGTAGGCAACCCAGGCGTCGCCCTTTTTGCCGGCGACTCGAACGTTTCCCGTGGAGGGAACCACGAGGTACTGGCGTCCTGCACTCCAATAGGTGGCGGGCGGAGCGGAGCTGACATAGGGGAGTTGGGCGGCCCAGAGTTCCTTGCCCGTGGCTTTGTCGAAGGCCCTGATCTTGCGGTCGGGGGTGCCCGAGCAGAAGAGGAGACCGCCGGCAGTGACGAGGGGTCCCCCGAAGTTGCGCGTACCGGCTTGGGCGGGAGCGTACTTCCCGGTGAGTCCTTTGTACTCGCCGTAGGGAATGCGCCAGGCGATGCACCCTGTGTCGAGGTCGATGGCGGCGAGTATGCCCCAGGGAGGTTTGATCCCTGGGTAGCCTTCGTTGTCGTAGAGCTTGGGGAAGCCGCCGAAGCCGTAGGAGGGACGTTCGGGACGGATGAGGGGCTTGGGGTATTTCCGGTCTCTGTCGAAAAGGTAGGCGAGGAGCTTTTTCATTTGGGCGTCGGAGAGTGTGGCGTCGGGAAAGGGCGGCATGGCCCCTCGGCCCGAACGCATGAGGGCGAAAACCTCGGCGTCTTTCATGCGTTGGCCGAGCCCGAGAATGGATGGTGCCACGCCCACGCCTTGGCGCGAAGGTCCGTGGCAGGCCAGACAAAGGGTTTCGTATACCTTCCGCCCGGGGGTGGATGGGAGCTTGGTCTCGTCTACGTTGGGGAGGTTCCGCCGGGTAATTTTGACGATGGAGGGAAGTTCTGTGGCGGAGACGTAGAGGAGGCGGAATTCGGGGTCGAAGCAGGCCCCTGTCCATTCCGCGCCGCCATGGGTCCCGGGCAGCATTACTGTGGGCGAGCCGGGAACGTGGGTTTGGAAGAAGCCGAAGCGGGCCCCTTCCAATTGTTTCAGTACATGGGCCCGAGCCTCGGAGGAGCGGTCGGTCACGTCGTCCTTGGTGAAGATGCGGCGGATGAATGGCTCGGGCACTTCGGGGAAGGGTTGGTAGGACCAGGTTTTCTCGCCCGGAAGGAGAGAGACGGGCGCCCGGCGGAGACGGAATGGAAAGAGCGGTTTGCCGGTTAGGCGGTCCAACAAAATCGTGTGGCCCAGCTTGGTCACTTGGGCCACGGCGTCCACCTTGCGACCGTTCCGGATTACCGTCACGAGATTGGGGGCGCACGGAATGTCGAGGTCCCATATGTCGTGCCGTATTTCCTGAAAGTGCCAAAGTCGCTTGCCCGTGCCAGCGTCGAGGGCGATGACGCAGTTGGCGAACAGGTTGCGTCCGCGGTGGGTGTGCCCGAGAAAGTTTGGTTTCGGCGAACCAGTGGAGATATAGGCGATGCCCCGAGGGACGTCCATCGACATACCGCCCCAGCAGTTTGCCCCTTGGTTGGGGCCGTCCCAGGTGTCGTGGCCGAATTCGCCCGGCTCTGGAATAGTGTGGAAGGTCCAGAGGGTTTTCCCCGTCCGAACGTCCAGGCCGAACACGTCCTTTCGGAATCCCGCCAGTACCAGGATGTGGCGGTAAACGGCTCCGGCGGCTCGCACCTCCGGGTGTTCCCGTTCAAAGAGGATTTTGCCGTCGGCGGGATTCAGGGCATAGAGCCGGGTCCCGGCTGTGAAGAGAATGCGGCCCGCGTGCTCGGCGTCGCCCGGCCAGTAGGTCATGCCTCGAAAGGCGGGTTGGCCACCGTTCTTCGGCTTGAAGCTCCACCGCTCCACGCCCGTGTCGGCTCCCAAACCCACCACGCGCTTGCCCGGGGTGGGGGTGACGAGGACGCCGTCCACCACGATGGGGTTTGCCTGCACATTGGCGAAGCCGTCTCCGCTCCTGTATGTCCAGACGGGCCGGAGGTCGGCCACGTTTCTGCGGTTGATTTGCTTCAGCGCCGAGTAGCGCGAGGAAGATGGGTCGCCATGGGAACGCGTCCAATTCATGTAGTCCGCCTCGTCCGGCCAATTACCGGCCGGGGTAAGTTCATCCGGGGCAGCGGCGGGGATCACCTTGTAAAGTGGGAGCTTTTCCCGTTCGGCGGCGCTTTCAATGGCCCAGTAGTCCGGTCCCTCGGCGAGGAGGGATGCCCCGGCGATACCAAGTGAAGCCGAAATAAAAAAACGAAGTGACCCAATCATGCCCCGCAAAACTGCGAAACCTTATGTCCCAAGCAACGGTTTTCCTCTTGTTTCAGGAGAGGAGGCGCGCCACGAATGAGGACCATGAAAATATTCGCTTTCTCAGCTTTGGCGGTCTCCTTCCTTCTCTCTGGCTTGCTCTCGGGCAAACCGAACGTGGTTTTTATTTTGGCCGACGACCTTGGTTATGCCGAGCTCGGCAGTTACGGGCAAAAGAAAATCAAGACGCCGCGGTTGGACGAGCTGGCCGCAGAAGGTATGCGCTTCACCCGCAACTATTCGGGGAATGCCGTATGTGCTCCGTCACGTTGCGTCTTGATGACGGGAAAGCATCCTGGTCACGCCTTTATTCGCAACAATGGCGAAGTAAAGCCAGAGGGACAGAGGCCCATTCCTGAAAGTGAGTTCACCATGGCTGAAATGTTCAAGGCAGAGGGTTATGCTACTGGTGCTTTCGGCAAATGGGGTCTGGGTGCTCCTGGTTCCGAAGGTGATCCACTTAAGCAAGGATTCGATCGCTTTTTCGGATATAACTGTCAGCGCCATGCTCATAGTTATTATCCTGATTATCTTTGGAGCAATGATCAACGGGTGCCTCTTGCTAATGATCCACCGGTGCCGGGGCATGCTCCTCTTTCCAAAGGAGCGGACCCTTCGGATCCTCGTAGTTACGACGTTTTCAAGGGGAAGGAGTATGCACCCGATCGCATTAATGAAGAAGCTCTCAGTTTCATTCGCAAGAGCCACAAGGCGGGCAAGCCCTTCTTCCTGTACTATCCGACCGTTATTCCTCACGTCGCCCTTCACGTTCCTGACGATGAGTTGAAACCTTACCTGGCCCAAAAGTGGAACGATCCTCCCTTTACCCGCTCCGCCGGTTATGGTTACACCCCCCACTTCACTCCTCGTGCAGCCTATGCCGCCATGATCACGAGGATGGACACCTATATCGGGCGCGTCGTCGACCTTTTGGAGGAACTTGGGCTAAACAAGGACACTATCGTGATCTTCACCTCTGATAACGGAACCACTCACCTTAAGCTTGAAGTTGACTACGATTTCTTCGAAAGCGTTGGTAAACTTCGCGGGCTCAAGGGTTCGCTTTATGAAGGTGGCATTCGCGTACCCCTGATCGTGAAGTGGCCTGGGAAAATAAAGGCAGGCGTTGTCTCAGACCGTATGACTGGGTTCGAAGACTGGCTCGTTACGCTGCACACCTTGATAAAAGCGAAGAGCCCCTTGCCGCGGGAACACGACGGTTACGAGCAGGCCCATCTCCTGCTGGGCAAATGCTCCCCTGTGCGACCTCCTCTTTACAGGGAGTTCTCAGGTTACGGGGGGCAGCAAGCCATCTGGATGGGGAAATGGAAAGGGATTCGCCAAAAAATGCTCCGCAAAGGCAAGAACCACGACCCTCTGAAAATCGAACTCTACGACCTCCAAAAAGACCCCGGTGAAACTACGGATCTCGCATCCGCCCAACCCAAAATCGTCGCCCAGCTCAGACGTCTCATGGCCGAGAATCACGTCCCATCCAAGGAATTTCCTCTTAAGGTAATAGACTGAGTAGTGGCTACTCTTTTTCCTTTATGGGAATGAATTGCATAGCGTCCACGATGACATACTTACCCTCCGTTCCGCTTGTGCCAATGGTAACTGATCCGCATCTGCCTTTTTCGAAGCGATAGATTCCGAGTGGGCGGAAGAGCTTATCCACGGGTGCGGGTTCGCCTTCGTTAACCTTGAGCGCAGTCACACCGTCAGCGTGACGGATAGTGACGGGCACGCCGTTGGCCCTTCGAACATTGGAGTTGTGTGACATGCGAACATTATAAAGGCCTTCCTTGGGTATGTTGGGGGTGAAGGTGGCGGACTTCTCGCCTTTATTAACCTTCATGTCGTGGAGGTAGCTCTTCCCTACGAAGGGGGGGGTGTGCACGGAGTGCTTCCATTTGCCGACAAGGGTGGCGTTGGCGTCGTCCACGACCACGCCGGGAAGAGCGGCGGGGTCCGGCTTAATGAAGCGAATCATTTCCGGCTTGTCTACTTGGTCTGGGCGGGGCAAGCGCGGATCCAGAAGTTCCGCTCCTCGGAGGGACGCGAGCGGCCACACGGCGCAGACCGAAGTCAGTAGGTGAAGAAGGCAGGTGAAGGTGTTGGTTCGGGTGAAAGGCATTCAAGGGGGCATAGGAAATTACGCCTCCTTCCCCAAGCCGGAAAGGTTCGGCTTTTCCTTTTCCGCTTGCGGGAAGTCTCTGTTTTCGATGCCCGTGAAGTGATGACACCTTCCCTACTACGGCCAATCTCGCTCTCCTTTGCCTTGGCGGCTCTTGCCTGTCTGTTCCACGCCACCGTCTCGGCGGAGAAAGGTTGGAAAAAGCACCTCGTTCACAAGGGCGAACGCTGCAATGTGGCGGTGGCGGCCGACTTCACAGGAGACGGCAAGCCGGACGTCATGGCCAACAGCGGCGGCAAGACGCGCCTCTTCGTCGCTCCGGATTGGAAGGCGGTGGTTATCGACGAGACTAAGGGGCACAATTTTATCCACGGCGAAAGCTTTGACGTGGACGGCGACGGCGACCCCGACTTCATCGGCACCCGCTACAAGCCTGGACTCATCGTCTGGTTCGAGCGCCCCGCCAAGCCCTTGACCGAACCTTGGCCCATGCGGGTGGCAGACGACGAGTTGAACGGTATTCACGGTGTTCTGAAGGCAGACGTGGACGGCGACGGAAAGCTCGACCTTCTCGCCAACAGCGGGCAACCCGTCGGCAAATTTCCCAACTCCGCCGCCTGGCTCCAGGTTCCGGAGAACCCGCGTGAGGCCAAGCGCTGGAAACGTTTCATTTTCGCCGACCAAGACGCTCCGGGGCTCAGCCACTACCTCGGCTACGGAGACTTGAACGGTGACGGGCGCCTCGACCTCGCCCTAGCCGCCAAGGGCGGTCCCCAGGACAAGTCGGGCAAGGGCGAATGGTTCGCCTGGTGGGAAGCGGGCAAGGACCCGACCAAGCCTTTCAAGAAGCACCGTCTCCCCGGCAACCACCCGGGAGCGACCAACATTCAGCCCG
>CAXGVD010000049.1:0-10858 GCA_964012695.1 uncultured Opitutia bacterium | reverse complement strand
TTCTTGTTTCGCATCGCCCCGTAATAGGGATAGTAGTCCCAAGGGGCTTCCAGACCCAAGGCCCGCGGGTCCTGGGTCCGCTCCAGGCGCTCCTTCAGCTGGGCCGACAGTTTCTTCCGAATCTCTTCGTATTCAGGCTCGCCCACGAGGTTGACTATCTGCCCGGGATCCTTGGCAAGATCGTAAAGTTCCTCGGCGGGACGCTTGGCGAAAGCGAGGTCGTAGAAGCGCTTGAAGCCCGGCTTGTCCTTGTTGTCCATGAGAAGGCTCTTGGTGGGCGAGGAATCGACTTCGCCAAATGGTATGTAGCGGGCGCAGAATTCGCGGTCAGGGTTGCCAGCGGGCCAACGGTCGGGCTTGTGATTGAGGATGAACAGGTAGTCCTTCGTACGGATCGCCCGACACGGATAACCCTTGCCGCCCTTGCGGCACCCGTCGTGTCGCTCCATGGCAATGAATGCGGCGGAACGATTGGCTTGGGGTTTGTTTTCGATGACGTCCTGAAGGCCAGTGGCAATCATCATCTCGGGAATCGCCAAACCGGCGACATTAAGAAAGGTAGGGGCAAGGGCACTCAAGTTCACGGGCTTGCGGAACACGCGACCGGAGGACTGGATGCCTTGAGGCCAGCGGATCGCCAAGGGCACCCGCGAACCATCGTCGTGAAGGCTTGCCTTGGCTCTGGGGAACGGCATGCCGTGATCGCTTGTAACCACCACGATAGTGTTGTCCAGTTGACCCGCCTTTTCCAGAGACTGCATCGCCCGGGCGACCATCTTGTCGAAGTGCTCGATTTCGACATAGTAATCGAGTATGTCGTTCCTCACCACTGGGTGATCGGGAAAGATTTTCGGCACGATAACTTTCGCTGGATCCTTTCCCGTTCGCTTGCCCGCGCCAAGCTCGAATCCACGATGCGGCTCGCTAGTGCCCAACCAAAAGCAGAACGGCTGGTCTTTCTTCACTTGAGCAAGGAAATCGTCGAAGTTGGCCGCGTAGTCGGTGTTTCTGATAGCCTTGAAGGGAGGCTTCAAGCGACGTTTCCCGAACTCCCTGCCCGCTGGGTTGGAATCGCGGCCTCCCGCGGCAAGTCGGCCGGGGCTCCACCCCTTTCCGGTGTATCCCACTGAATAGCCAGCTTTGGCTAGGATTTCGGTGAAAGTGATGAACTTTTTTGGTAAAGTGCTGTGGATGTTGCCCGCTTCCTCCAAACGCCAGATAGGTTGTCCAGTGAGTATGGCGCTGCGGGACGGACCGCAGGTCGGAGCGTCGCAAAAGGCATGAGTGAAACGGATACCCTCGCGTGCCACGCGGTCGAAGGCGGGGGTCTTCACTACGAGGTCGCCGTTGGCTCCGGCATGGGCGTAGCTTTGATCGTCCGATATGCAAAACAAGATGTTGGGCCGCCCCGAAAGGTGCGACCCAAGAAACAACAGGAAGAGAAGAAACAGTCTTTTGACGTTCATGACGCGGGCAAGGTTGAGTTACTTCGCTTGAGGCTCCGATAGTAGGCCTCGGGGGAAACAGATTTCGGAGACAGCGGCCTCGAAGTCTTCGAAACCGTCTAGAATGTCGATCTCCATTCGGAGATAGTAGAGGGGAAGAATGGGTTCGTAGTCGGCGGGAATACGTACGGCATCTTTCTCCGTGGTGAGCATAAGCTCGGCCCCCGCATGACGAGCCCGCTTGAAGAGACGGTCAAGCTCACCTCGAGTGTAGCGGTGATGATCTAGGAAACGGCGACGGTAGCGCAGGTCACCCGATATCTTGTCCACCAATTGCTCGAACCCCCGTGGAGAGGCGATGGCGCAGAAGACTCCCACCGCCTTTTCCCGAAGAAAATCCATCTCCCGCTTGTCGTCGCCGTTCACCTCCACCACTTCCCTCGACCTGTGAACGCAACGGATGACCTGAGCCGAGGGGTTGTGCTTGCGTATGAGGTCCAGCAGGTCGCCGGGCGGCTCCTTTTCCGACTTGGTGAGGAAGACGTAGGAAGCCCGCGACAGGTGGGAAACCGGTTCCCGCAAGATACCACGGGGAAGGAGACTTCCGTTCCCGAAAGGATTGGTCTGGTCCACCAACAGGAGGTTCAGCCTACCCTTGAGCGGTAGGTATTGAAAACCGTCGTCGAGGATGAGCGTATCCACCCCGAACTTGCGTATGGCGTAGGCTCCCGCCTTCACCCGATCCTTGTCCACCAGCACAACGACTCCCGTCAAGTTCCGGGCCAGCATGAAGGGCTCGTCCCCCGCCGAAGTGGAGTCCAGCAAGACCTTCTCGCCGTCGCTCACCACTTTGGGAGGAGGGGCCTCGGTATAAGTAAGCCAACGCCAGAAACGGCGCAGGGGCGGCTCCTTCCGGCTTTTGTAACCCCTGCTCAAGATGGCAACTTTACGCCCCCGCTCCATGAGTGCCCTGGAAAAACGCTCCACCACCGGCGTCTTCCCCGTCCCCCCCACGGTCAGGTTGCCGACGACAACCACCAGGCACCCCAACGGCTTGTCCTTGAGAATGATTCGGGTGCGGTAGAGGTAGAGACGCAGACGAGCCACCCCCCCAAACAGGTAGGAAAGGGCTTGCAGGAAGAAGCCGAACACACGAGCGGAGGGTGAGCGGTCGCGGTCGTAGATAACCCCTTCCACGAAACTCTCGAACGCCTCCCATTTTCGATACAGTCTTCTGCGCAACCTGCGAAGCATGGCTCATCTCTTTCGTTCCAAGCCTGCAGAACGGCAAGACCAAACCGACGCGACAGAGCGGACGAACATCGCTTTCGGCGTTGTATCCTCGTGCGTTTCCTCATAGTCGTTCGCCCTCATGCCCGCAAACGGTGAAAGAGTCCTGAAAGTGTCGCCCGAGGACACCCTCGTGGTGGCGCTGCGTGATTTACGGAAGGGAGAGGTCGTGGAAGTGGCGGGCGAGACATACGAGCTGGCCACGGACGTAGAAGCCAAGCACAAGTTCGCCGTCCGAAACCTCTCCCCCGGCGAGCTTGTCAGAATGTATGGGGTAGTGGTGGGCGAAGCCACGCAGGCCATCAAGCGAGGCGAACTGACCCACGTTCACAACCTCGCCCACCGCTCGGCGGAATTCGGCGAGCAAACGGAATCTTTTTCCTGGGAGGCACCGGATGTGGCGACATGGCGGGAGCGGAGCTTTTTGGGGCACCATCGTTCGGACGGAAGCGTCGGCACGGCCAACCACTGGCTGGTAATTCCCATGGTCTTCTGTGAAAACGGCAACGTGGAGCTTCTCCGCGAGGCCATGCTCGGCGCCTTGGGATACGAACGCCGTAGCCACTACCAAATCTTCGCCCGAAAACTGGCCGAAGCCAAGAAGGCGGGCAAGAACTTGGACGCCGTATCCCTGCCTTCCGGCGAGGATGCCCTCCCCTCCCCCCTCTTCCCAAACGTGGACGGGGTAAAGTTTCTCCGCCACGGATTGGGTTGCGGCGAGACCCGAGATATTTCCCACGAACTTTGTGGCCTCCTTGCGGGCTATGCCTGCCACCCGAACGTGGCGGGAATAACCGTCCTCAGCCTCGGTTGCCAGCACGCTCAGGTTTCCATCTTGGAGGAGGAAATCGCAAAACGGTCTCCGGAATTCGACAAGCCGCTCCTCGTATACGAACAGCAGAAACACCCATCCGAACGAGACATGCTGGAGAAGGCCATACGTCAAACCTTCGCCGGATTGGAGCGAGCAAACGAGAGCGTACGTCGTCCAGCTCCTCTCTCCAAACTAACCTTAGGCATGGAGTGCGGGGCTTCCGATGGCTTTTCCGGTCTCTCCGCCAATCCCGCCCTCGGACGCGCCGCCGACATCGTGGTGGCTCTTGGCGGCAAGGTTATTCTCTCGGAGTTTCCGGAGCTTTGCGGGGTAGAGCAGGAAATGGTGAACCGAGCGGTGACTCCCGAAGTGGGCGCCCGTTTCATCGAAATCATGCGTAACTATGAGGCACGCGTTAAGGAAGCTGGATCCGGCTTCCACATGAACCCGTCTCCCGGCAACGTGAAGGACGGACTGGTGACTGACGCCATCAAATCCGCCGGAGCCGCCCGCAAAGGCGGCACCTCCCCCGTGGTGGACGCCTTGGACTACCCCGGCTACGTCACCAAACCCGGCCTCTCCCTTCTCTGTACGGCGGGCAACGACGTGGAGTCCACCACCGCCATGGCGGGTGCTGGGGCAAACGTAATTCTCTTCAGCACGGGACTAGGCACGCCCACGGGCAACCCAGTGTCTCCCGTGGTAAAAGTCTCTTCCAACTCCGCAACGGCTCGGCATTTCTCCGAGTACGTGGATTTCGACACCGGGCCCGTCGTTGAAGGCAGGCAAACTGTGGAACAAGCCGGAGACGACCTACTCAGGGCCGTCATATCCCACGCAAGCGGAGAAAAACCCACCAAGTCCGTGCTGCACGGCAGAGACGACTTCCTCCCGTGGAAGCGCGGCATGTCCCTTTAATTCTTATGAGCGAGAACACCAAACGATTCACCTCGCGGACGGCAATCGTCACGGGCGGCGGTAAGGGCATTGGCCAAGCCATCGTCGAACGCCTCGCCGCCGAGGGAGCGAAGGTGGCAGTCTGGGAACTGGACGAAGAGGCAGGAACCGACGCCGTCCAAGCCGTCACGGAAGCGGGCGGAGAGGCCCAGGCCTTCGCCTGCGATGTCTCCGACCAAGCTTCCGCACAAACCGCCGCACAGGCCACCGTCGAGGCCCTCGGTCCCGTGTCCGTGCTCGTCAACAACGCGGGCATCGCCCACGTCGGAACGGTGGAGCAAACCGAGGAAGCCGATTTCGACCGCGTCCTCTCTGTCAACGCCAAGGGCGTCTACAACTGCCTGCGGGCCGTCCTTCCCAGCATGGTTGAGAGTGGTGGCGGGGCCGTCCTGAATCTCGCCTCCATCGCCTCCCGGCTCGGCATCGCCGAACGTTTCGCCTACTCCGCCAGCAAAGGAGCCGTGCTCGCGATGACCCTCAGCGTGGCCAAGGACTATGTGGACAAGGGCGTGCGGTGCAATTGCCTCTGCCCGGGGCGCGTACACACCCCCTTCGTTGATGGATACCTGAACAAGTACTACGCCGACGAGGAAGAGCGCTCCGCCAAGTTCCGCGAACTCTCCGAGTACCAACCCATCGGCCGCATGGGCAAGCCGGAGGAAATCGCCGCCCTCGCCGCCTTCCTCTGCTCGGACGAAGCCACCTTCATCACCGGCTCCGCCTACGACGTGGACGGCGGCACCATGCTCCTACGCTGAAGACGCCACCCTCACACTCCCCTTTTTCTTAAACGCTTCCCACGAACCTAATGAAACTAATACGCAAAGGCGAACCCGGCGAGGAATCCCCCGGACTCCTCCTTCCCGACAACCATGAAATCGACTGCTCCGAATTCGGCGAGGACTACGACGAGGTGTTCTTCGAAACCGACGGTCTCGAACGCCTCAAGGCATGGGCCGCGGAAAACGCGGACTCAGCCCCACCCTTCCCCGAAGGCGCCCGCTACGGCTCCCCCATCGCAAGACCGAGCAAAATCGTCTGCATCGGCCTGAACTTCGTCGACCACGCCGCCGAGTCGGGCATGGAGATCCCCGAGGAGCCCGTCATCTTCTTCAAGGCCTCCTCCGCCCTATGCGGCCCCAACGACAACCTCGTCATACCCAAGGGCGGCGACAAGACGGACTGGGAAGTGGAACTCGCCTTCGTCGTAGGCAAGCGAGCCTCCTATGTTTCCGAAGCTGAGGCCCCCGCCCATCTGGCCGGCTACGCTCTCCACAACGACTACTCCGAGCGCGCCTTCCAACTCGAGCGCGCGGGTCAGTGGGTAAAAGGCAAAAGCTGCGACACCTTCGCCCCACTCGGCCCCATCCTCGCCACCCCGGACGAAATCGAAAACCCGGACGACCTACGCATGTGGCTTACCGTGAACGGCGAATCCAAACAGGAGAGTAACTCCTCCAACCTGCACTTCAAAATCCCCTTCCTCCTGCACTACCTCAGCCAGTTCATGACCCTCCTGCCCGGAGATATAGTCTCCACTGGCACGCCTCCCGGCGTGGGCCTCGGCTTCGACCCGCCCCAATACCTCAAACCCGGAGACTTGGTGGAACTCGGCATAGACGGACTCGGACAACAGCGGCAGGAAGCCGTCGCCGCCTCGTGAACCTGGAACTGCAAGGTAAGGTAGCTCTCGTAACGGGTGGAGCCAAAGGTATCGGCGGCGCCATAACCCGGGGCTTCGCGAAGGAAGGCGCCTCCGTGGCCATCGTGGATCGAAATCCCAATGTCGCCGACGCCCTAATCAAGGAAATCCGCGCCGCCGGCTCGGACGGGGATCTATTCTGCATTCCTACGGAGTTGACCGACCTAGAAGCCTGCCGGGCCGCCGTGGAGCAAACGGCGGAACGTGCTGGCCGGCTCGACTACCTCGTCCACAATGCTGGCTCCAACGACGGCGCGGGACTCGACTCTCCGCCGGAAGCCTTCCTCGACTCTCTACGCAAAAACCTCCTCCATGTCCACGCCCTCACCCATCACGCCCTGCCCCACCTTGCGGAAAGCTGCGGCGCGATCGTCAACGTTGGCTCCAAGGTCGCGGAAACAGGACAAGGCGGCACCTCCGGCTACGCCGCCGCCAAAGGCGCCATGAACGCCCTTACCCGCGAATGGGCCCTGGACCTCGCCGAGCGCGGGATCCGGGTGAACGCCGTCATCCCAGCCGAAGTGATGACCCCCATGTACCGCCGCTGGCTAGACACCCTCCAAAACCCCGAGGCCACCCTCCGCTCTATCGAGACCAATGTTCCACTCGGCCAACGCATGACCACCGACCGCGAAATCGCGGACGCCGTCTTATTTCTCGCCTCTCCCCGCTCCTCCCACACTACGGGACAAATCTTTCACCCCGACGGCGGCTACCGCCACCTCGACCGCGCCTACGGCAAAATCCAAACGGACTGACGCTCCTCTGCTTTGTCCCGTGAAATTCGACGTCACCATAATCGGCGGGGGCATCGTTGGCCTCGCTACCGCCTACCGCCTCAGCCAAAGCCACCCCGACAAGACCGTCTGCATCCTCGAAAAGGAAGACCGTCTCGCCAAGCATCAAACGGGCCACAACTCGGGCGTGCTCCACTCCGGCATTTATTACAAACCCGGCTCCCTCAAGGCCTTGAACTGCCGGGAAGGCAAGCTCGCCATGGAAACCTTCTGCCGGGAGGAGGAAATCGAGCACGAACTCTGCGGCAAGGTCATCGTGGCCGTGAACGAGGAAGAAGTCCCTCGCATGCAAAAGGTGTACGAACGGGGGCAGGCAAACGGCGTGAACTGCGCCCTCATCTCCAAGGAACGCCTTGCCGAAATCGAACCCCACGCCCAAGGCGTCGCCGCCATACACGTGCCCGAGTGCGGCATTGTAAACTACCGCCAAGTCTGCGAACGCCTCGCCCGACGGGTCGAGGAACGCGGTGACAACCAAATCCTACTCGGAGCCAAGGTCTCCCGCATCGAGGACCGCTCCAACTACATCCTCCTCCACGGCTCCAAGGGCGTCGTGGAAACCGACCGCCTCGTCAACTGCGCGGGCCTGCACTCGGACCGAGTCACCGCCCTCGGCGGTCATACGCCGCCCGCCCAAATCATCCCCTTCAAGGGGGAGTACTTCGAACTCAAGCCCGAAGCCAAGCACCTCTGCCGCCACCTCATCTACCCCGTTCCCGACCCCCAGTTCCCCTTCCTCGGCGTGCACTTCACCCGTATGATTGACGGTAACGTGGAATGCGGCCCGAACGCCGTCCTCGCCTTTGGCAGGGAAGCCTATGGCAAGCTGGACCTCAACCTCCCCGACCTCCTCGACTCCCTCGCCTACCCCGGCTTCCAAAAAATGGCCGCCAAACACTGGAAGATGGGCATGGGGGAAATGTGGCGCTCATACAACAAGGCCGCCTTCGTCAAGGCCCTCCGGCGCCTCGTCCCCGAGATTGCCGCCCACCAACTCGAACCCGCCCCCGCTGGCATACGCGCCCAAGCCGTCAGCCCCGAAGGCGCCCTCGTGGACGACTTCCTCATCCAAACCTCCCCCCGAATCGTGAACGTGTGCAACGCCCCCTCGCCGGCGGCCACGGCCTCCCTGAACATCGGCCGCCACGTCGTGGAAAAACTCGCCGAGGGCTTCTAAGCCCTACAAGTTCACGCCGAAGCGGGCCAGAGCCTTGGTCATGCCGAGGTAGAGGATGGCGGTCAGGACGATGCCCGCCACCAGAGCCAAGTGAAACTCCAGCCCCTTCCTCAACAGCAAGGGCACCAACAGAAACATCGGCAAGGAGGGCAAGACGTACCAAAAAGTGCCCTCGGCGTGCGCGGCCAGGCGTTCGACGTCTCGCGTTTCACCGTAAAGCCAGAGCATCCCTAGCACGGAGACCAAGGGAAGAGAAGCAACCAAGCTTCCCATCAGAGCGTTCTTCTTGGCCACCTCGGACACGACTACAACGAGCCCCGCAGTCAGCAACAACTTAATCAAGTACCAGTGCATTCCCTCAACCTGCGCTGAAGGCGGTCCGAACGAAAGCCTATTCCGATGAGCGGAAAAGGAAACGGAGGATGCGTCAGGCCGCCGTGGCGGGAGCGCCCGTCAGGTAGTCCCGCAGGTAGTCCGCCTCGCGTTGGTGGGCGAGGGAAACCCAGCGGGTCAGGTCCCCGATGGAAATCATCCCGAGCAAACCCGTCGGCGTAACAACGGGAAGGTGCCTGCGGCGGCGTTTGGTCATGATGCTCATGGCGTGCTCCACCGTCACCTCCGGAGAAATGACGTGAACGGTCCTCGTCATGACCTCATCCACCCGCATGTCGTCAGGGTCAAACTTCGGAGCCACCACCCTCACGAGAACGTCCCGCTCGGTGAAGATGCCGCTGAGCTTGCAGGTTTCCCCATTCAACACGGTGAGGGCGCACACGCGTCGTTCGTTCATCAAACGAACGGCCTACCCCACGGAATCGCTTCCGCTCACGGAATACAGAACGGATTCCTTGGCGGCCAGCAGTTGTCGTATGGTCGTGTGCGTCATCGGGACGTGCGTAGGCAAGCAACATACCGAACAATCTCATCCGCTGCAAGCTAAGCAGCAAGGGTTTTTAGATTAATTAGAGAAACTACTACACCAGCCTCACGACCCTTGACCCCGCCTGACGACAGCGTAGAGTGGCGAAATGAAAACGCTGTTGAGCGCTATGTTCGTCGCCCTGTTGATGGCGGGGTGCGGGGAAACCACTCACGACGAAATCACAGTCATTCCCGAATCCCTCCAATCGCCCCGGGTCTCCGCTGCCGCGCGATTCGCGGAAATCGGCGAGAGCGACTGGGCTGACCACAACGAAACCGTCAGGGAGGTCATTGCGTTGGCAATTGACGGAGATCAACTTGAGCAAAGAGGGGTAGCCGATGAGGAGCTTTTCTATGCTCTGGGCGAATCCAAGCCGTTTACCGGATGGGCGAAGTGGATGGATGGAAACGGAGACCGTCTCGTCAAAGGACTGCGGCTGAAAGGCTTCAAGGAAGGCAAGGAGCATGGCACGTCGATGAAATGGTACGAAAGCGGCCGGAAGTTGTATCAAATCTCATGCAGGGACGGCGAGTGGGAGGGTGTCGCTCGTTGGTGGTGGGAAAACGGCCCCAAAAGGGCAGAACGCACCTTTCGAGAGGGAAAGATGGACGGTCTGAGTGTCAGGTGGTACGAAAGCGGCCGGAAGAAAGAGGAGGTCACTTACAAGGACGGTAAGTACGACGGTCTTATGACGGAGTGGCGGGACAATGGACGCAGGAAATTTGAAAGATCCTACCGCCAGGGCAAGCCGAACGGTGTTGAGGTTAGGTTCAGAGAGGACGGAAGCGTTGCGAGCCGAACGACCTGGGAGGATGGCAAGCGGGTTGAAACCACCTTGGTCAGGCCACCGAAAAAGTTCCCCTTGAGCCTGGAGGAAGCCAGCCAATGGGCGGAATGGGAAGCGAATCCGGAGCCCTACGGCGGACTCGATGCCCTCGCCATGATTCGGGAAGTGAAGGAAAGAGGAGAAAAGAAGCTGGACCTCAGCGACATCGACCAACCTTCCCGAAACATCACCGACTTGACTCCCTTGGCGCTCTTGACGGATTTGGAGGACTTGGACCTCCGCGGCAACCAAATCACCGATCTATCGCCGCTGAATGGCTTGGTCAAGTTGCAGGCCCTTTATCTTTCCGCCAACCAAATCAGCGACCTCAAGCCGTTGACTGCGTTGACGAACTTGTCGAAGCTACGGCTCAGCTTCAACCACATCACCGACGTCAAGCCACTGGCGAAGTTGACGAACTTGCGGGATCTCTGGCTCATGGGCAACCAAGTCACCGACGTCGCGCCACTGATGGGATTGACGAAGTTGAGGGAGCTGAACCTCCGCGACAACCCGCTTCCCGAAGTCCAGAAGGCAAGAGTAAGAAAGGTCTTCCGAAAAATCTTCAGCCTCTTTATGAATTGAATGAACCTGTGCCTCGGCCTTCTAAAGCCCATGCGGGTCTAAATCCTGACCACCTATTCTTACTTCTTCGGCGGGGCGAGCATCAGGCGTATCATTTCGCGGGCTTCGTCCATGGTGTGGAAGGGGTGCGGCGGCATGGGCACGGGGCCCCACACGCCTTTGCCCCCAGTCAGCACTTTCTTCGCGAGATTGTCGAGGGCCTTGGATTCGGTTCCGTACTTGGTCCGGATTTCCTTGAAGGAGGGGCCCACGATTTTGCGCTCCGCGAGGTGGCAGGCGATGCAATCGCTCTTGGCCATGATCTTGGCCCCGGGGTGTTCGAGGTCGATGCCCGCGAAACGGG
>CAXGVD010000048.1:0-10859 GCA_964012695.1 uncultured Opitutia bacterium | reverse complement strand
ATCCGCCTGCGACCTTTCCTTCCTCGACATCGCCACCCTCGACCACCTCCTCGCCCAACGCGACCCTGTCCGAATCGCCACCGCTTACCGAAGTGCCCACGACGGCCTGCCCGAACCTCTCTGTGCCGTTTACGAACCTCACGCCCTCCCCGTTTTGGAAGATTTTCTTGCCCGTGATGCACGCTGTCCCCGCAAAATCCTCATCAACACCGAACCCTTCCTTCTCGACCTCCCCAACCCCCGTGCCCTCGACAATGTGAACACTCCTGAGGACTATGCAGACGCCCTCCGTCTCCTCGCCGCCTCATGAATGCAGAACTTTCGCCCGCCCCTCGTCGCCATCTGCGCCTACGCTACTTCGCCGTCCTGCGAGAGCAAGCCGGACTCGAAGAGGAGGAACGGGAAACCGTCGCCACCACACCCGCCGAACTCTACGCCGAACTACTGACGGAAAAAAGTTTCACCCTCGAGCAAGCCGTCCTTCGCGTGGCCGTAAACGGAGACTTCGTCGCTTTCGATTCAACCTTGGCCGACGGGGATGAAGTCGTCTTCATCCCTCCCGTTGCGGGAGGCTGAACCCACTCATCTCCCCTGCCCTTTCAGACATGTTCACGCTCTCCGCCCAGGCCATCGATGTCGATTCCCTTCGTAAGGGCATGCTTCGCCAAGACTGCGGAGGCTTCGCCACTTTCGAGGGATGGGTGCGCGACCTCAACGAAGGAAAATCCGTCATAAAGTTGGAGTACGAAGCCTACCCCGAACTGGCCTCGCTGGAAGCTGAGCGCATCCTCGACGAGGCCCGCCGCCGCTACCCCATTCGACTTGTCAAAGCCGTTCATCGCGTGGGAAGCCTCGACCTGACCGACGTCGCCGTCTGGATCGGTGTCGCCGCCGTTCACCGTGGAGAAGCCTTCGACGCCTGCCGTTTCCTCATCGACGAAATCAAGAAACGCGTACCCATCTGGAAAAAGGAGTTTTTCGCCGACGGCACCACCGCATGGACCCGTTGCGAGCATTGCGCCGACGGTTCGCCTCATCATCACCAAGCTCACGATTGAGCTTCCCTGCCGCATTTCTCTCGCCGGCCTCTCCTCCCCACGCTAGCTTTTCCCTCTTTCCCAATTTTCAGCATGAGCGAAGAACTCTCCGACATTGGTCTCATTGGCCTTGCAGTCATGGGCCAGAACCTCGCCCTTAACGTCGCCGACCACGGCTTCCGCATCTCCGTCTACAACCGCACCACCTCCAAGACCCAGGCCTTCGTGGCGGAAAACCCGAACACCCCTGGCGGCCTCGTGGGGACCGAAACTTTGGAAGCCTTCGTCGCCTCTCTCAAGCCGCCCCGCAAGGTCATCATCCTGGTGAAGGCGGGCGCGGCCACCGACGCTGTCATAGACTCCCTCGTCCCCCTCATGGAGCGAGGAGACGTCATCATCGACGGTGGCAACGCCAAGTGGACCGACACCATCCGCCGTGAAAAGGAGCTGAAGGAAAAGGGGCTCCTTTTCGTCGGCTCCGGCGTGAGCGGCGGCGAGGAAGGCGCCCGCTTCGGTCCCTCTCTCATGCCCGGTGGCGACCCCGATGCCTGGACTACCCTCGAACCCATTTGGAAGGCCATAGCCGCAAAGGTGGACCCCGATACCGGCAAACCTATCGAAGGCGCCGAGCCCGGCAAACCCGTGGAAGGTGGCTTCCCCTGCTCCGCCTATATAGGTCCAGACGGCGCCGGACACTACGTCAAAATGGTTCACAACGGCATCGAGTACGGCGACATGCAGATGATCTGCGAAGCCTACGACCTCATGCAGCGCCTCCTCGGCCTCACCCCGCCGGAAATGGGCGAAATCTTCGCCGAGTGGAACCGAGGCACCCTCGACTCCTTTCTCATCGAAATCACAGCCGACATCCTCAAGCAGGCCGACCCCCGCACGGGCAAGCCCTTCGTGGACGTCGTTCTGGACACCGCCGGCCAAAAAGGTACGGGCAAGTGGACCTCCGTCAACGCCCTCGACATGGGCGTCCCCGCCCCCACCGTGGCCGAAGCCGTTTTCGCCCGTTGCCTCAGCGCCGTCAAGGACGAGCGTGTGGCCGCCGAGCCCCTCCTCTCCGGTCCCGAAACCTCCTTCGAAGGTGACAAGGCCGCCTTCGTCGAAGCCATTCGCGACGCACTCTACTGCTCCAAAATCTGTTCCTACGCCCAAGGCTTCCAGCTCATGCGCGAGGCTCAGGACGAATACGGCTGGAAGCTGAACTTCGGAGAAATCGCTCAAATCTGGCGGGGCGGCTGCATCGTCCGAGCCGCCTTTCTCCAGAAAATCACCGAAGCCTACGAACGAGATACCGACCTCGCCAACCTGCTTCTCGACCCCTACTTTCGGGACTCCATCGCCAATGCCCAAGCCAACTGGCGCAAGGTCGTGGCCACCGCCGCCGAGCAAGGCGCCCCCATCCCCACCTTCGCCTCCGCCCTCGCCTATTACGATGGCTATCGCTGCTCACGTCTCCCCCAAAACCTCCTTCAGGCCCAGCGCGATTACTTCGGCGCCCACACCTACGAAAGGACGGACGAGGAACGCGGCAAGTTCTTCCATGTCGATTGGCCCGACCCCCAAAGGCCGGAAATCACGGCCTGAAAACTGGCCCTAACCTCGGGCGCTCAAGTAAAGCTCTCTTGCTCGGGCTAGGTCTTCTTCCTTCGAAGAGCTGACGATGCAATGATCGTACTCGCCGCTTCGAGCCATTTCGGCTTCGGCGACCTTTATGCGTCGCTCGATTTCCTCTTCGGAATCCGTTCCGCGTCCCGAGAGTCGAGCCCGCAGATCGTCCAAGCCGACGGGGGCTAGAAAAACCGTACACAACCTACCCGCTAAGAGGGTGTCCGCTTCGGCCGCTCTGCGAAAGGCCTCGGCCCCCTGGACGTCAACGTTGAGCAGCAAATCCGCGCCGGACTCCAAGCGCTGCCGCACTTCCGTCTTTAAGGTGCCGTAGAGTCGGCCGTGTACGAGAGCGTGCTCGTAAAAGTCGCCCTTCGCCACCTTGAACTCGAAATCTTTCTCGCTAAGAAAGTGGTAGTCCACCCCATCGCGTTCACCTTCCCGCGGCGCCCGCGTGGTGGCCGTCACGGCACGTTGAAGGCGGTGGGAAAACTCCTTCAGCAGAGCCTCGCAAACCGTTGTCTTGCCTACCCCGGCGGGACCAGACACGAGCAACACGATTCCTTGCGATTCCTTCGAACGCATCAATAACCGAAGGCGACCATGCCCAGCAAAAAGCCGTAGCCTGCCAAGACGCCGCCTAAAACGCGGGGACGCGAATGAGCCGAGTACAACCAATCAAAGAAATCTCGTAACCGATAAGGCCAAGCCCCCAAGTAGAGGGTCGCCACGATGCCCACGTAAATCACCGACACCAAAAACAACCGGCTTAGCGGTTCTTGCAAATAGGCGGCGTCCAAGACCTCGCGGGCATAAAACAAGGTGAGCGCGGCAGAGCCGCGCACGGCCAGAAAGTCGGGCAGGTACTTGAAGGACAACAGAAGCAAGACCACAGTAAAAACGCCTATGTGGGCCTTGTAGTCGCCAAAGTCCGCTTGGCTCAAATGCTGTACGTGACGGTACAAGAACCACCCCGCCGCCAACGTCATGGTGAGGTAGGCCGCAACGCTGGAGCGAGGAAAAGCTTTGGCCGAAGCCTCCGTTTTTTGGGGGTTCCACGCAAGAAACCCTCCGAGGGTAAGCAGAAGAAGTCCCGTGAGAAGCGTAAAGGCGTAGAGGTCCATGAAAGTAAAAAATGGAAAAGAGGTGCGGACTTCCTAATCAGGCGGCGGTGGCGGTGTTCTCGGACAGGACGGGCGTTCCTTTCAGTACCGTGACCGAAGGTTCCTCTATGGTGACGGACAACAACTCACCCACCATGCGTTCGTGCCCCGGGAAAACGACTTTGCGAAACCCGCGCGTTCTGCCCATGAACATGCCTTCTCCTTTCCTGGCGGGGCCTTCCACCAGCACTTCTTGCGTCGAGCCTACCAAGGATTTGTTGCGGGCGAGGGAGTGCTTTTCCAGCAATCGAAGCAGCTCTTGGTTTCGGGCCTCCTTGACTTCCCGAGGCGTTTGGTCTGAGAGGTTCGCCGCCACCGTACCAGTCCGGATGCTGTACTTGAAGATGAAGGCCATGTCGAAGCGGACTTGCTCGAACAAGCTTTTAGTTAAGGCGAAGTCATCTTCCGTTTCTTCCGGGTAGCCCACGATCACGTCCGTGCTCAAGTGCATGCCCGGAGCGGCGCTTCGGAGTGCGTCCACGATATGTAGAAAACGGTCTCGGGAATACGGGCGATTCATCGCCTTAAGGATGCGGTCGGAGCCGCTTTGTACGGGTAGGTGAGCGTATTCGCACAACTTGGGCAAGTCGCGGTATGCCGCCACCAAGTCCTTGCCGAAGCCCACGGGGTGCGGAGAGGTGAAGCGGATTCGCTCCAAGCCTTTCACTTCATGAACGGCTTCCAGCAACTGAACGAAGGCGCTCTTGCCGCTTTTGGACGGGATTTCCCCGCGACCGTAGGCGTTCACGATTTGCCCCAGTAAGGTTACTTCCTTCGTGCCGTTCGCCACCAACTCTTCGACTTCCTCCACGATTTGGGCGATGGGGCGGTAACGTTCTCGTCCGCGCGTCTTGGGCACGATGCAAAAGTGGCAGTTCATGTTGCAGCCCTGCATGATGGAGACGAAGGCGGAGACATTGCGCTTGCCCGCGCCGTGCTCGCGGATTTCGTTCTGCGAGTTCTCTTCCTCGTCCAAATCCACTACTGGCTCGGGTGCCGGCCCCAGTCCCTTCATGGTGGCCGCTAGGTGGTCCAGGTGGTCGGGCACGCGGTGGAACTTTTGCGTGCCGACGATGAGGTCTAGGTCGGGCAGTTTCTCCAGCAACTCCTCCCCGTGGTTTTGAGCCATGCAGCCCATGACGCCGAGGGTGAAGTTGGGGTTGTTCTTCTTGCGGGAAGCCAAGTAGCCCGCCCTGCCCAAGGCCTTTTGTTCGGATTGGTCCCGTACGCTGCAAGTGTTTAGAAGGACTACGTCTGCCTCCTTGTCGTCCTCCACTATGGAGTAACCCCTAGCCCGCAACTTGGAGGCCACGGCTTCCGAGTCGCGCTCGTTCATTTGGCATCCGTAGGTCTTTATGTATACGCGGTTCATGCACAAGAGGAAAGGGGGAGTGAGGATAAGCCGACCAGCGTGACGGTCAACCGATAAGCCGTTCCTTCACCTCCGAGAGGCAACGCACGATGGGAGCACCCACCTCCCGCAACCTCCGCTCCGAATGGTGACCACCCGCGTACAGCAGGCAGTCCACGCCTATTTCCCGTGCCACTTCGTAATCGTGCAAGGTGTCCCCAACTAAGACGCATTCGCTCGGTTCCACTTCGAGTTCCTCCAAATGATTGCGTCCGCACTCCACCTTGCCCTCGGCGTACACGTTCGTCGTGCCGGTGACGAGGGAAAAATAAACGGACAAATCATGGTGCTCTACAAAGCCTTCCACATGCTCTTGCTTGCCAGCGGACAGGAGGGACTGGCCGACGCCTTTAGAAGCAAGGAAAGATATAGTTTCTAGTGCTCCGTTTTGCATGGTGCACCGCTCCCATCGCTCATGATACGAGGAGATAAAACGATGAGAAAGCTCTTCGTAAACAGCTCCCTTCCAAGGCAGGCCAATCCTCTTGTAATATAGCCTAGCGGGAAAAACGAACTGTTCTAGATAAGATTTTTTTTCGATGGTGTCCAGACGGTAGTCTGAGAGGATTTCGTTCACGATTTCCACGCACAAGGAAGAGTCGTCCAGAAGCGTGCCGTTCCAGTCCCAAATCACATGCTTCTTAATACCGTTTTTCATTAGTTGTTAAACGACAATAAAAAGCTCTTTACTTCCTTGCCCGAATTCTCGTGTTGTAGCAAGTGCTCCTTGCGGGAAGCGCCCCAGCGAAACCCGCCTATTTTACCAGTCGCAGTCAATACGCGGTGGCATGGAATTAGAATAGAAATTTCGTTGACGCCTATGGCCCCTCCCACCGCCCGAGCGTGCCTGGGACGTCCCATGTACCCCGCTAAAGCGCCGTAGCTTGTAGTTTTGCCGTGGGGAATGGTTAGCAGGGCGTTCCAGACTTCCAGTTGAAAAGATGATCCTTGTGGGCGCAGGGCACTTCCCCCCCCGTTTCGCTCGAAGTGCCTTGCGTAAGGCGGGAGGTTCGTCACAGGGTTTGAGTCGAGCGGGTAACTTGTCGATGAACACGAGCGAGGTGACGGCATCCTGTTCGCAAGTCATGCGAACGGGGCCTTCCAAGGTTTCCGCAAAAAAGGTTTTTTCCATAGCGAGAAGGTACTGTGCGGTTTTTGCCGAGGCGCTCAACATGAGAACGTCACATCACTAGATGCGCTCGATATTTTGTCTTGTTGCGAGCTTCGTGTAATAATTGGCGGCAGCCTGGCCGAATGCCATTTATGTAGACAACTCGTGCGACATCCCTGCCTGCCCCCGCTCGCAAGCCTTGGATTGATCCGTGACCATTGCCGCCTTGTTGATGTTTTTGGACTCAACTTCCTTGCATGGCAAAATCGCCTTTAGCGCTTCTGAGCGCTTGTAGCGATAGCCTTTGGGTGTTAAGAATGTCAGCTTCTTCATGAAAAATCTCGTCGCCACCCTGATGACGATGGCCTTTGTGGCCCCCTTTGCGTTTACACTTTCCGCGTGGGCGAACCACGAGGCTGCGGGACTTGAACTTTTTGAGAAGAAAATCCGACCCACTCTCGCCGCGCACTGCTACGAGTGCCACTCGTCCAAATCCAAAAAGCTGAAGGCGGGGCTTTACCTCGACCGTCGGGCTGGTTGGGCGCGGGGCGGTGAAGGCGGTCAGGTAATTGTTCCGGGCAGGCCTGAGGAAAGCCGCTTGCTTATCGCCCTCCGTTACAAAAATAACGACCTGCGGATGCCTCCGAGCAAGGAGTTGCCCAAGCACCTCGTGCAGGCCTTCGAGGAATGGATTGCCCTGGGTGCCCCCGACCCCCGCGACCAGCCTCTGGACATTGCTCACCGCCCTTCTGGTTTCCGTAGTAAGAGCTTGGAAGAAGGTCGCAAGTACTGGGCGTTTCGTCCGCTCGCCAAGACGCAAGCACCTCAGGTTAAGAATCTCGGCTGGGCCGCCGTCGAGTTGGACCGCTTCATCCTCGCCAAGCTCGAATCGGCGAACCTGAAACCTCCCGCGCTCGCCGACAAGGCGATCCTTCTGCGCCGGGCTCATTTCGACCTCACGGGTCTGCCGCCCACCCCAGAGCAAATCGATTCCTTTCTCTCCGACGATTCCCGCGACGCCTTCGCTAAGGTCGTGGACGACCTCCTCGCTACCCCGCGTTTCGGGGAACGTTGGGGGCGCCACTGGCTGGACGTCGCCCGCTACGGAGACACAACCGGAGGCGGCCGTAACATCCAGTTTCCCAACGCCTATCGCTACCGGGACTACGTCGTCGAGAGCTTTAATAAAGACAAGCCCTTCGACCGTTTCGCTCGGGAGCAAATCGCGGGCGACCTCCTGCATGCCTCCACCGACGAGGAGTCAAATGAAAACCTCACCGGCACTGGTTTCCTCGCCCTCGGTCCCCATAACTACGAACTCCAGGACAAGGCCCTTCTGCGCATGGAAGTGGTGGACGAACAAATTACCGCTGTGGGCCGCGGTTTCCTCGGCCTCACCATGGGTTGTGCCCGTTGTCATGACCACCCCTTCGACCCCATTCCCACGGCGGAATACTATTCTTTGGCGGGCATCTTCCGCAGCACCGAGAGCTTCAAGATTTCCAATGTCGCCAACTTCATCGAACGCGAACTCAAGGACTCCGACAAGCCGGCCCGCGACAAGCACCGCACCGCCCAGAAGGCCTTGGAGGCCGAAATCAAGGATGTCGAGGCCAAGCTTAAGGCCGCAGGCGGAAACGTTCCCGTTTCAAAGAACGCGGCCAGTTCCATCCTCGACCCCAAGAAACTCGAAGGCATAGTGGTGGACGATGTCCGGGCGAAACTCGTCGGGAAATGGGTTTCCTCCACGCACACCAAAAGCTATGTCGGCACCCACTACCTTCACGACGACGGGAAGGAGAAAGGCAAAAAGTCCGTCACCTTCACCGCCCGCATTCCAAAGACTGGAAAATACGAAGTACAGCTGTCCTATACCCCGGGCACCAACCGTGCCCGAAACACGCCCGTAACCGTGTTTCACGATAAAGGTGAAAAAACCATCGCCGTGGACCAGACAAAACGGCCCCCCATCCTTGGCTCCTTCAAGTCCTTGGGCGAGTTCCTCTTCGAGGAAGGCGAGTGGGATGTCCTCAAAATAGGGACGAAAGGGACCGGCCACGTCGTCATCGCCGATGCCATACGGCTTCTTCCCGTCGGGGCTAAGCCGTCGGCCGCCTTCGCCCAAAAGGAAAAATCCAAGCCCACTCCTGCCGAAATCCAAAAGGAAAAGGTGCGGAAAACCGAAAAGAACCGCTTGCAAGCACGCGTTGCCGACCTCAAGAAGCGTCTCGCCGACCACAAAAAGAATGCCCCTGCCAAACCCGGAAAGGTCATGTCCGTCAACGAACGTGGCGACGCTGCTGACTGGCGCATCCATCTGCGCGGTGGCATCCGCAACCTCGGCCCCTTCGTCAAGCGCGGCTTCCTTGCCGTGGCCACTCCCGAACGTCTGTCTCCCAAGCCCAAACTGACCAAGGGCGCAAGCGGCCGTCTCCAGCTCGCCGACTGGGTGGCTTCTCCCGAGAATCCCCTTACCGCTCGCGTCTACGTTAATCGCGTCTGGCGTCACCTTTTCGGCCGCGGCATCGTTCCTTCCCCGGACAACTTTGGGGAAATGGGCGAGCGGCCCACGCACCCCGCCCTTCTCGACCACCTCGCCAGCCGCTTCATCGCCGACGGATGGTCCACGAAGAAGCTTATCCGTTCCGTCATGCTTTCCCGGGCCTACCAAGCCGCCGCCGTCGAGACTCCCGAATCCCTCGCCGCCGACCCCGACAACATCCTTTTCTCCCGCCAAAATCGCCGCCGCCTCGAAGCCGAAGCCATACGCGACGCCATGCTCGTTGCTGCCGGACGCATCGACCCCGCCGCCGCCGATGGCTTCCACAAACGTTCCCTCTTCGAGAAAATCGATCGCAACAAGCTTCCCGAAATGTTCGACGTCTTCGACTTCCCCAACCCCAATCTCGTATCTGGCAACCGCAACGCCAGCACCGTTCCCACCCAAGCCCTCTTCATGATGAACAACGATTTTGTCCTCGCCGAGTCCAAGGCCGCCGCCGACCGCATCCTCGCCGCCGAAAACCTCGACGAAGCCCAGCGGCTCGACTTCGCCTACAAAACCACCCTTGGTCGCTCCCCCCGTCCCGCCGAAAAGGCCCTTGCCCTCGCCTACTTGAGGGAGCAAATTGAAGAAGTAAATAAGCAAGAAGCATGGAGCGGTCTCCTTCACGGGCTCTTCGCCTGCCTTGATTTTCGTTACCTGAACTGAACCACGCCACTCGCCATGCAAAACTTCGGACACCTCCTTTCCCGGCGTGACATGCTCAAGTCCGCCGCTTGCGGTTTCGGTTCCCTCGCCCTCGCCGGCCTGCAAGGTGCCCAAGCCGCCGCCGGCAACCCCCTCGCCGCAAAAACCTCCCTCATTCCCCAACGGGCCAAGCGAGTAATTTTTATCTTCATGGCTGGCGGCCCAAGCCATGTCGATACCTTCGACTACAAGCCCGACCTCATCGCTGCCGATGGTAAGGACCACGACTTCGTCGGCGTGCGTACAGGCACCTTCGGCAAAGCCAGCAAACGACGCCTCATGAAGCCCCTCTGGGAATTCAAGCGCCATGGCGAATGCGGACAACCCGTCTCCTCCCTCTTCCCCCATATCGCCAAGCAAGTGGACGACATCGCCTTCCTCCACTCCTTGCACACCGAAGGAGTCGCTCATGGCCCCTCCACCCTCTTCCTCCATACCGGGGCCACCAACCTCATCCGCCCTTCCGTGGGCAGTTGGATTTCCTACGGACTCGGGACGGAAAACCAAAACCTTCCTGCCTTCGTCAGCATCTCCCCCATGGCCTCCAAGGGCGGACCCCGCAACTACGGCAACGCCTTTCTTCCTTCAATCCACCAAGGGACTGCCCTCGGACGCGCCGGCACCATGGACGGAGCTAAAATCAAAAACGTTGAAAACGGTATGCTCGCCTCCGCCCAGCGACGAAGCCGCTTCGACCTCCTCCAAAACCTCAACGCCGCCCAAGCCGGTGAAGCACCCTCCGATGACCGCCTCGATGCCACAATCAAAACCTACGAACTCGCTTGGCGCATGCAGATGGAGGCCCCAGAACTTACCGACCTTTCCCAAGAAACCGAAGCCACCAAGCGCGTGTACGGTATCGGCGAAAAGCACACCGACCTCTTCGGCAAGCAATGCCTCCTCGCCCGCCGCATGGTGGAGAGTGGCGTGCGTTATGTGGGCGTCAACTACTCCGACGAGTCCAACAACCCCCGCTGGGATCAGCACAGTAATATGCCCAAGCACCAAGAGCACGCCCGCAACACGGACAAACCCGTGGCCGGCCTCCTCCGCGATCTCAAGGCCCGCGGCCTGCTCGAAGACACCTTAGTCTGGTGGGGCGGCGAATTTGGGCGCACCCCTTTCGCCCAAGGCAAGGACGGCCGCGATCACAACCCCCGAGGCTTCACCGTTTTCCTTGCCGGAGGCGGCATTAAGTCCGGTATAAGCTACGGTGCCACTGACGAAATTGGCGGCGTAGCCGTTGAGAACCGCATCCACATGCGTGATC
>CAXGVD010000047.1:0-10896 GCA_964012695.1 uncultured Opitutia bacterium | reverse complement strand
TTCCGCGACGAGGACGGCGACGGCGAACCCGACTCCGATGAAAACTCCACCACCACCGGAACCGCCGGCGGCTCCTTCACCGAGGTCTTCGGCGAAACCGACAAAAAAGGCTACTTCTCCTTCTACCTACCCGAAGCCGGCAAGTACTCACTCGTACTCGACCTCCCCGGACGCCTCGCCGCCCTCTCTCCAGAGCCCATCGCTTTCTCCCTCCAAAACCCCAAGAAGGAACTCAAGCTCGGCAACGCCATCCGCATCGACTGGAAAAGCACCGTCAAGGCCACCGCCTTCGACATCGAGCGAAAAGGCTCCAAGGACTCCTCCTACCGCAGCCTCTTCTCCTCCGACGCGGACAAACCCTCATCCAAGGACACCCACCACGTGGACGTCTCCATCACCCCAGGCGAAACCTACGAATACCGCGTCATCGCCGAAACCTCCAAAGGACGTGTCACCTTGAGCTCCGACTCCATTCGGACCTCCAACCCCCTCGTATACCTGGCCCCGCCCAAGAAGACCCTCTCGGGCATCGTCCTCGACGACAACAGCTCCGCCGTGTCCGGCGCCGAAGTCGTCGCCTGGCGAGAAGCAGGCGAAGGCTGGAGTTCCACCTTCACCGGTTCCGATGGCAAGTACGAACTCGTAACCGGCCCCGGCAAATGGGAAGCCACCGTGTACCGCCCACACGACCAAAAGGTGGACTGGAGCTACGACCAAGCCCCCAAGCGCATTTCCTTCACCAAGGACACCACCAAGGAGTCCAAGACACTCAACTTCCAAGTCAAGACGGCCTCGGGTGGAAAAATCTCGGGCCAAATCAAACTGCCCGCAGGGCAAACCTCCTGGAGCGACCTCAAGGACTCCGTCTCCATCGACGCCTTCTCCCCCGATGGACGCGGAAACTGGGGTGCCCCCGACGACAACGGTTCCTTCGAGATCCCCCTCCAACCCGGCGAATACAAGCTCTCCGTCTGGGTGGATCCCTCCAAGCTCAAAGGCGTGGGCGCGCCACCCGAGCGCATCGTGCGAGTCGGAAAAAGCGAGGTGGAGATCGGCATGCTCGAACTCGCCACCCGCAGTTCCGCAATCAAAGGCTCCCTCACCACCTCGGACGGAACCGCCCTCGCCAACGTAGAAGTCTACGCATGGAGCGAAAAAGGCGGCTGGGCCTCGGACGTAACCAACATCAACGGCGCCTACTCAATCTCCGTCGGTCCCGGCCTCTGGGAAGTGGGCTATGAAATCCCCCAAACCGAAGGTCGCGAATCCCCCTACCTTCCCAATCCGCCCAAGCGCGTGAAGGTCAAGGAAGGCCAATCCAAGACCGTCGGCTTCACCGCCCGCAAGGCAGAAGCCACCGTCACCGGCTCCGTTTACGCTCCTGGTGGCAAACCCGTCTCCGGCCTCGACGCTTGGGTCTACGCCACTGCCCCCACTGCGAAGCCCGGTGCTCACTCGGACGTCCTCGCAGAAGTCCCACTCACCTCCCGCGGACAGTTCACCTTCCCCGCCAAGCCTGGCTCTTACGTCCTCGGCCTCTGGTTGCCCCCTGGGTCCGGCTACGTACTCCCCGCCGAGAAAACCGTCACCGTGACCACCCAAGACGTCAACGGCACCACCTCCACCGTCCTCAAGGAAGCCAACGGCTCCACCTTATCCGAACTCTCCTTCCAACTGGAGGCCAACGACGCCGTCGTCGCCGGCTCCCTCAAGCTCAATGGCACAGCCCTCACCGGCCTCACGGGTGAGGTCTTCGCCGTCAAGGGTGACGACGGTGCTTGGCAGTCAGCCTCCATCGAGACCAACGGCACATACTCCCTCATCCTCTCCCCCGGGCGATGGACCCTAGACTACTATGTCGAAAGCGACTCCGATACCACCCGCAAGCTCCCCGTCTCCGCCCCCGAGCCGATCGCCATCGTCGCAAAGAAAGGCCAAACCGTCTCCCAGGACTTCTCCCTCGTCAACGCCTCAGCAACCATCAGGGGAACCGTCGCCGACGAAGCCAACGCCACCCTCTCAGGCAAAACCGTCTATGTCTGGGCTGAACGCCGGGCCACCTCCACCCTCGCCGCCCACCGAGCCGAAGCGGAAGTCGAGGACAACGGCACCTACTCCCTCACAGTCCTACCCGGCGGCGAATACAGGGTCGGCGCCTTCCTCTCCGAGGAACTCCGAGAAGCAGGCTACCTCGAACCCAAAGTCACATCCGCCGACCTCTCCTCCGGCAACGCCTCCGGACTCCGCCTCCAACTCGGCAAACTTTCCGAAGCCAACTACGTATCCGGCGTCATCCGCGACGCCAACGGTTCCGCCCTCTCCGGTGCCTTCGTCTACGCCTACACCGACGACGGCCTCGAAGTCTCCGGCGAAACCGACGCCAACGGATCCTACAAACTTACCGTCACCAAGGGCTCCGTTTGGAAGGTCGGGGCTGAATACTCCGCCTTCGACGACAACGGTACTGAAACCCTCTACCTCGCCGATGTAGACGTGGACGCCGACCTTCGCTCCGCCGAATACGCCGACGCCAACGTCAGCCTCAAGACCTCTGACTTCGAGCTTCCCGAAGCCGGCGGCGGCACCTTCGACCCCACCAAGGACTATGTCACCACCCTGCCCGACGGCACAGTCGTCACCATACCCGCCGGCGCCGCCAACGTCGCCTCCGACGTCACCTCTGTCCGCCTCGTCGTGACCCCTGTTGGCAAAGGCCTCGCCAAAAGTGCTGAAGACCAACCCACCTCCTACGGCTATTCTTTGGAGTTGTTCGACAGCAGCGGCAAGAAAGTGGAAGGTAACTTCAAGAAGGACGTCATCCTAAAGATACCCGTGGACCGCAACGCCACCATTGCCAAAGGGTTGGACCCAGACAACATCCAGGCCAAGTACTACTCGGCCACCAAGAACACTTGGGATGTTCTCAAGTCCAGCAACTACGATGAAAACGCCAGCGTCATCTATGCCACCACCAACCACTTCACCAATGTTGCCGCCACCTCTTCCTCGGACGTTTCCGTCCTCGCCACGGGCCTCACAAAGGTGGACGCCACCACCTCCGGCGACTGGTATAACCTCAGCTGGCTAGGCAACTTCTACGACGCCGCATCCGGCTGGGTTTATCACGAAACCCACGGTTGGCTCTACAGCCAAGACGGGACGAACGGAAACTTCTGGTTCTACGACGCCAGCCTCGGTTGGTTCTGGACCGGTCCCTCCCATTACGACAAGGCCAACTCCAAGTACTACCTTTACTCCTCCACTCACGCGGGTTGGCTGTATTTCTCCACCGACTCGAGCGGCAATCGAAAGTTCTACCGCTACTCAGACTCCAAGTGGATCAACGCCGACGGCACCGCCTACTCGCAGTAACCTTTGTTTGCGACGCGAACGACCACGTGCCCTACAGTCCGTAACGCTTCCGCAGGATTGCCCGAAGCCAGCTCTTCGGAGCCAACCTGAAGAGGACCGGAGCCACTTGGGCCTGAAAGAAGCCCCCGGCGTAGGTCACTCCGCTCAGGCCCCGAACCAATATCCGCCGCAAGGCCCGGGCCGCCTCATCCGCTTCCGGAGAGTCGTCTAGTTGCTTTTCAATTTGCACCCACGCTCGACCGACGGCCGAGTCCGGCTCCGACTCCTTTCCCCTCTTCGCCGCCGCGTTGAAATTCGTGCGAAAATCCCCCAGTCGAAAGTCCACCACGAACGGAACTTGCGCGTATTCCAAAGCCAAGCTAGCCGAAAACGCGGACAACCCCGCCTTGGCCGCGTTGTACATCGGCATGTAGGGCAAAGGGAATAGGCCCGCGATGGAACTCACGTTCACGATTCCACCGCTCCCCCGCTCCGCCATCGCGGGTGCGAAGGCCTGGCAAAGCCTTGCAGGTCCGGTCAGTAAAGTTTCCACCTGTCGCCCGATTTCCTCCTCGGGAAAGTTGGCCCACTCGTAAAAGGCGCCGTAGCCTGCGTTGTTCACCAGCAAGTCGGGAGCACCATGTTCAGCCAAGAAATCATGGGTGAAAGCCTGTGTCGCCTCCGCATCGGAGAGGTCCAACTTTTCGCCCCGAAAGCCGTCCTTCGCAGGCAAGACTTCCGGATACCGTGAAACGGAAGTCACGTCGACTCCCTCCCTGAGCAAGAGTCCGCAAAACGACTCGCCCAGCCCGGAAGTCCCGCCGGTGACCAACGCGGTACGGTAAACCTCGCCCAAACGTTTCATTCTTTCCTCGGTGGTTGCCTTCCGCGACAATGCGCCAACTTAAACAAAGTGGCGAGCGTCAAGATAGTCATGCTCACGCACGAATTCCCGCCGAAACGCGGAGGAGCCGGTGCGTATTGCGAGGAATTGAGCCAAGCCGCCGCGAACGGGGGGCGCGAGGTCGAGGTGTTAGCTCCTGCCTACGCCCGAGCCGAAAGTACCGGTTCCCGAAAAGTCTTCCCGGTCCCAAGGCTGGCGGGAACGCAAGACTGGCGTTGCTCCCTCGCGATGGTCCGAGCCGCAAGACGCAACCGTAAACTCATCTCGGACTCCTACCTCCATATCGCGGAACCCGGCTCCCTACGGGCCTTTCTGCGTTTCGGGCTCGGCCCGTTAAAGCCCGCCCGCCTGCTAGTCACTCTGCATGGTTCGGAACTTCTCCGCTTCACCCACTTCCCCCTCGAACGTCTTCTCTTTCGGCGGCTCCTGCGCAAAGCTAACGCTATACACCTCCTGTCACGACACAACCGCAACGCCCTCCTCGCCCGCTTCCCCGAACTGGAGCCCAAAGTCGTACTTTGCCCCGGCGCCCCCGCACAAAAAATCCTACCCGAAGACGAACCCGGCGAACTGAAAGTAAGCGACGAAACCGTAGTCTCCCCACTCCGCATCCTAAACGTGGGTCGCCTGCATCCCAGAAAGGGACAGGACAAGCTCCTGAGCGCACTCGCAGCCCTACCTGCAGAACTGAAGGCCAGAACGGAAGCCTACTTCATTGGTCCCAAAAGCAAGCCCGGATATCACTGCGCCTTGCGGAGGCAAGCCGAAGAAGCCGGCCTCAACGCTCGATTCCTCGGCGACCTACCTCCAAACGAACTGCGCGACGCCTACGCCGCCGCCGACCTCTTCGCCCTAACCTCCGTCCCACACCCCGACAGCGTGGAAGGCTTCGGCTTCGTTTACCTGGAAGCCGCCGCCCACGGCCTCCCCGCCCTCGCCCACGACGTCGGCGGCGTAGCGGACGCCGTCGTACACGAGCAAACCGGCCTACTCGTCTCCCCCGACGACCTGCCCGCCCTCGCCCAAGCCCTCGAAAAACTCCTAGCCGACCAGGACCTCCGCCGCCGCCTTGGCCAAGCAGCCCGGGAAAGAGTTACAAGCTTTAATTGGAAACACGTCTCCCAGACAGTGTACGGCGAGCGGGATTGAACCGACCGCCTCAAACCACGTCCGCGAAGGCGGGACGGAGACGGTGGAAGAACCAAGCCCCGAAAAGAAACGCGAGTATACCGCAAACCCAAGTGTAACCCAAGGTCCGCAGGTCAGGCTCTAGTCCCCAAAGGGTGACTTTTCGCAGGCCGTCGATGACATGTATGAGTGGGTTCCACTTCAGCATGGTCCAAATGGCCGGGGCCGCCTCCCGCGCCTTGTCCGCCGAGTAGAACACGCCGCTAGCGTAAAGCAAAGCCAACCCGAGAAAACCACCCAGCTGAGCGACGTCTCGGACGAACACCCCGAGAGCGGAAAAAAACCAAGCGAGGCCAAGGGCCAGCAAAAACACCGGCGCCAGGATGACGGGCGTCCACAGGACGGAAGCCGTAAACCCGTCTCCGACCCAAGCCACGCCGGCGAAGGCCAAAGCCAAGCCGACGAGGAGATCAAAGCCCAAGGCACCCGCCGTCGCCGCAGGCAGGATTTCCAACGGGAACACAACTTTCTTAACGAAGTTCGGTTGCCCCACAATGATCCCGGGTGCGGCCCCAATTACGCCCGAAACCAAGCCGAGGACGCTCAGGCCCAGAAAAACGCCAAGGGCGTAATCTAAGGTGGATTCGTCGGCCTTGAAACGCCCGCCGAACACCACGCCGAAGGCGAAGACGTAAAGGGCGAGCATGAGCAAGGGGTTTACCACCAACCAAAGTGCACCAAGAACGCTCCCTCGGTGGCGCGCCTTCACATTGCGGACGAGAAATTGGCGAAACAGTTCACGCCGGTGCCAAAGGTTCAAAATGGGTTCCATGCGGGTGGTTTATTCTTTCTGCTTGGGAAGGAAAAAAGGCGAGCGCTTTTCGAGGTCACTGAAAGACAGTTTGCCAAGTCTTTTTCTCGTAGTCATAGAAACGGCGCGCCGTCGGCTTGGAAGCGCTCGTGGAAAGATAGAGCCAGGCGGAATGTTCGGCGGCATAGACGAAGGGGTAAACTTTCCCGCTCGTCCAGAACCAACCAAGGCCCGGCATCCAGGCCCAAAAGGCGTCGGGATCGTCCTCGGGTACGTACAACCAGCCGAAGTATTCGTGAAAAACCCAATTGTTCCCAAAGTCGGTAAAGTGACCGAACCAGCTCAGGATAACCCACTCCCCGCTTCCAGAGTGCCGGGCGGCGGGCCAACGACCAAGAAGGGGAAGAAGCCAAGTCTTTTGCGAGGCGAGGCGGGCGTACACGGTGACGTCTCCGTACTGTGAACTTTTCGTTCCATACGACACCGTTCCCACCACCTTCCAGGCCCCGTCCATGCGAAGGAAGGCAGGGCCGCCACTGTCGCCTAAGGCGGTGCTAGCTTCAAAGGGCAAGGGAGTGGAGGAACTGTCCCCGGTTCCGAGGTAGTCCATGGGCCGGGCGTGAGATCCGAGGGAATTGGTTGCCCCGTATGGCTCGTCGAAATCCACGGCTAGCAAGCCGCCACGGTAGACTTCGGGCACGAGCGGAGCAGCCGCTTGTTGCACCACTCGGTCGAGTACGTTTTCGCCCGCCAGGCGTTGGGAGTTCTCGGAATCGGTCACGCCCCGCCGACCACGAGCCAAACTGCCGAAGCCGGACATGACCAGACGAGAGCCGAGAGTTTCGGCTTCGCCGATGTGAAAGCGAGAGGGAGTGACGCTCGTGACCGGCTCCTTCAACTTCAGCAAGGCAAGGTCGAGGCCGAGGAGGTCCCCGTCTCCGATGCCCCCGTTGTAGGGCAAGCGAGCCGTCCAGCCCGGATGTAGGAGTATCTCGGAAACGGCGTGGCGGGAAGCCTCCGCTTCGTAGTCGCTTCCCAAGTAAAAAGTCCAGTCCGCAGGCTGGGGCTCGGGCGCGCTATTGCGATCGCGCAAAACATGAGCCGCCGTCAGAACATGATAGGGTGAGACCAAGGTGCCCGTGCCGACATAGCCGAGGCGCGAATGGACGAGCCCGACGGAAGAGAGGTCGGGGTAATCCTCTCCCGCGGCAAAGGTCGTGGCGTTGCGGCCCATGTCGAGGTGCTGTTGGAGGCGAACGTCGTGCCGAATGCCCAGACGGCGCTCGTTTTCTCCGTAAAGAAGACACGAGACGAGGCCGAGCGTCGCCGCCCCGAACCCCGCTCGACGGCTAATCACGGGAAGGCTGAATGTTCGGGGGCGGACCCGGGGGCAGGATATCGGGAGGCGGGGGCGGAGGTGGAAGGTTTTCCAAGTCCAAGTCGCCATCAGCACCTTCGGGTGGGGCGGTAGCGATGGAATCGGAAGAAGAAGCCGAAGCGGGGAGAGTGGAGGTAGACGGAGAAGACGTGGACGGGGCGAGTCTAACGGGAGCGAGAACATGTCCAGTGGACGAGCCTCCGGTTCCGCCCGGCGGCAAAGCGGCGCCGGGTGAAGGCGGCGAAGCGAAAGGCGGCATGAGCGACGCCGGTACGGGGAAGCCGCCACCGGAGGAGGTGACGTTCCGCAGGCGGGCCGAGGAAGAGCTGGCTGCGGGACTCAACCCAGAAGAGGCCCGTGCGGCCAGCCACGGGGGAAGAGTGGGCCTATTTTTGGGCCGAGGCGGCATTACGCGGGGTTTGCCGGCGGAGGTTCCCGTCGCTCCCGTTGCGGAAGGAACGGCAGAGGAGTAGGCCAAGGCCTTGGGGGCGCCGCCGGCTCGGGAGGGCGAGGACGGCGAGCCTTTCGAAACATAAAGGGACATTTCGGCAGTGGAGCCTCCGTAGCTGACGGTGAGGGTTTCCGAGTCCATGTCGAAGGCCGCCACCTCGAAGTCCTCGGCGGTCTTTTCACCGAGAGAAACCCATTCGCCTCGGTTCAGCTTTTTGTTAAAGAGGGAAAAGCAGAGCTTGCGCTTCTCTTCCGCCCCCAGACTGAAGTAGCCGCGGAACTCGATTTCGTTGGTGATTTTCACGTTCTGCACTACGGGCCTGGCCACAGGCTTGGGCGGAATGACGTCCGTGGGCTTGGGTCGGTTCTCGTAACCAGGCGGCAGAAAAGGTGAACGCGTGACCTCCCCGACAAGCAGGGAGCCAGTCACCGAAAAGAGAAAAACGAGACGCAGCAGGGTGAACATGACCATCTACACCTTTGCGCACGGCGACTCCGCCCGCAAGAGCTTTCGACGAGAGGGTCAGCCAGCCGGACGGGCCAATTGCCAACCCGCGAAGGCCGCAGCCAGGCAACACGCGAGGTGTAGAGCCACATTGGCTCCAGCAAGGAGGGGCTGACTGTCACGAAGCAGCTTGAGGGTATCCATACTGAAGGCGGAGAAGGTGGTGAAGCCGCCGCAGAAGCCCGTCACAAGCAGAAAACGGAGGTCGGTGCGGTCTTCCGCCGCACCGTCGAAGTACCGGGCCAACAACCCGATGAGGAAGGAACCCACCACGTTCACGATGAAGACGCCCCACGGGAAGCCGGCCTTGAAGTGAAGGCTCACCCAAGTCCGAAAAACGGAACCCACTCCACCGCCGAGACCGACAAGTAACCAATGCTTCCATTCCATGGCGTAGTCCGGCTTGCGGAGCGAGAGAAGGAAAAAGAACCGTGTGCAAAGAAATCCGAGCGGGGTGGAAAGAGAAAGGGAAAACCGCCGGAAGCGGTCAGGAGGTTTCCGCCGAGGCGGGCTCTTCTTCCGCTTGCTCGCCTTCGCCGGCCTCCTCCTCTTCCTCTTCCTCTTCCTCCTCTTCCTCTTCTTCCTCTTCCAAGTCTTCGTCTTCCTCGAGTTCCTCTTCGTCGTCGTCCTCCACTTCGACTTCCGCCTCGGTGTTGAACTTGAGCTTGCGCTGGCTCTCGGGAAGAGGAGACAAGTTCACGGTGAAGAAACGGCCCGAACGTTTGGGTTCGTCGTCGGCACGGCCCACCCCGGCCAAGTCCTTGATGGCCTCGCGGAGGCGTTCCAGCCCAATGTCGATGTGCTGGAGTTCACGTCCACGAAACATCATGGTGAGCTTGAGTTTGAAGCCTTGGTGAAGAAATTTCTCGGCCCGGCGCAACTTTGTCTCGTAGTCGTGAGTCTCGATACGCGGTCGGAACTTGGCCTCCTTGACGCGCTTGCCGCCGCTCTTGTCCTTGTTCTTCTTATTCTTGCTTAGCTCGTACTTGTACTTGCCGAACTCAAGGATGCGGCAGACGGGAGGTTTTGCGTTGGCGGCGACTTCCACGAGATCTAGACCGTGCTTCTTGGCGATAACCATAGCCTCCTCTGGAGACATGACGCCGAGCATTTCGCCCGTCGGACCAATTACGCGAATCTCGGGAACGCGTATGCGGTTATTCTTCCGGATGAAGTTGCGGTTTTGCTGAAACCGCCGTTTTCCTTTGCCACGAGGCTTTCTTGCCATGCGTCAACCTCGCACCGCCGTGCAGCGGCCTTTCAAAAACCAGAACGTAACCATATGAATTCGGAGCAAAGTAAAAAAGAGTGCTGGAAACTTGTGTCCCGACGGTCTCGAAGCAAGCTTTTTCGCGGAGAGATTTCGGGGTGTATTCAGCTTCATAGGTTGAAGCTTTCGCCGCAACTGCAACTGGCCTTGGCGTTGGGGTTTCGGAATTGGAAGCCCCCGCCTACAAGCTTGTCGGAGTAGTCCAGGGTAGTGCCTCGGAGGTAAAGGGCGGTCTTGCTGTCAATCAAGGCTTGGGCTCCGGAGCTGCGCACGAGAATGTCTCCCTTCTTGCCCCCACCAACGAACTTCATCTTGTAGGAGAGGCCATTGCATCCTCCGCCCGTGATTCGGATGCGAAGGTACTCTCCCGCGTCTTCGCGGTCGATAAGCTTGGCCACTTGGCGGGCGGCAGGCTCGGTGATGAGGACGAGGCGTTCGTCACCAACGCGAACACCCTCGGGAAGAGCGGAAGTCTTGCTTTCGTCTGACGTCATTAACTTTGAGGAAGTGGGGCAGGATAAGGTAAGGACCTTCTTTTCTCAAGAGTCATCCGTCTGCCGCCGAGACCGTGCAAAACCGCGCTCGCCTTTAAGGAAGAACTCCAGAAAGGCCAGGCCTTGCTCGGTGACGCCGAGACCTTCCTCGGTCAAGGCCTTTTCAGCCAAGCTCCGGGGTTTGCCTTGCCGGAGGTAAACGGCTCGGTAGCAGGCCTTCAGGTCGGAGGTCACTTCCTCAGGCGTCTCCCTCCTCTTCAAGCCCACGAGGTTGAGCCCGCAGGCTAGATTGCGCCGGGCAACAGTAACGAAGGGGGGGACATCCGCAGAAACCTCGGCGGCTCCGCCGATCATAGCGCCCTCCCCCACCCTCGCGAATTGGTGAAAGGCGGCCCCGCCTCCCACGAAGGCGTGCGCACCCAGTTCTACGTGGCCGGCCAACAAGGCGGCGTTGGCCACCACGACGTAATCGGACAAGACGCAGTCGTGGCCCACATGGGAGTAGCCCATGAGAAAGACGTCGCTCCCAATAAGAGTGTTTTTCCCTTCATGAATGGAGCGGTGAATGGTAACGCCCTCGCCGAGGCGGACGCGATCGCCGAGCA
>CAXGVD010000046.1:0-10980 GCA_964012695.1 uncultured Opitutia bacterium | reverse complement strand
TGTTGCCGTGGAGGGCCTTCTGGACTTCGACGAAACCGAGCCAACCGACAAGCTCATCCTCATCGGGCTCTCTGGACAGGGCGATTTCGTAGGCCCGGCGAATACCGCCCTCTAGCGAAATATCGGCGGGGTCTTTGCGGGCTCGTTTGGCGAACTTCTGTGAGAGGTCGAGGAGGAAGGGCGAGTTAAGCATAGCCAAGGCCTGGGGGGCCACGGTGCTTTCCTGGCGGTCTCCGATGCCCTGCAGGGTGTCGGGAGCGTCAAAAAGCTGAAGCATGGGGATGAGGTTGCCGCGCTTTACGGTGAGGTAGATGCTGCGACGGGGCTTACGCTCGTCGAGGGTGCCGGGGCCGAACTGGGTGGGGTCGAGGGTGCCGCTGACCGAGAGCAAAGCATCGCGGAAGACTTCGGCCTCTAACCGCCGGGGCTCCTTGCGCCAAAGGAGAAGGTTGGCGGGGTCCTTTAAGCGTCCTACTTTGGAAAACCCGCCCGCCTGTAAATAGGTGGAACTGGTCATTAGAAGCTTGTGTAGGGACTTGAGCTTCCAGTCGTTTTCAATGAGCTCACGGGCCAGGAACTCCAATAATTCAGGGTGCGTAGGCGGCTCACCGCGGGCGCCAAAGTCGCTGGAGGTGGTGACGAGGCCGCGCCCGAAGTGGTGTTGCCAAAGGCGGTTCACGATGACGCGGGCCAGCAACGCGCCGGCGCCGTCGTCGACGTCGGTGAGCCAGTCGGCCAAGGCGACTCGGCCTGGCAGGGGCTGCTCCCCTTCCGCCGGTTTGCGGGCTGTCCAGTGGGCATCCTCGCGTCCCTCGCGCATGAGGACGGGCAGGAAGCCGGGCTTCTGGAGGTCCCCCTTATGGTCGGCGTTGCCCCGATTGAGGAAGTACACGTTGTAGGTGTCTTTGCCGAAGTTGTAGGTGGAACCGCGGGTCTTGGCGGCGTAGACCATGGTGAGGTCAGGCTTGGGGGCAGTTTGGGCGTGGCTGTCGAGGGTGCTTTTGCGCTCCAGCCAGTCCGCATCGATGGTACGATACCATTGCAGGGCCTTGGCGGTCTCCTGGGCCGACCATTCGGCGCGAGGCTTGTCGAAGCTGGCCAGCACGTCTTTGGGCGGACCTTGGACGAGGGTCTTGAAGTAGAAGCCTGAGAGGCCGCCACCGTTGACGATTTTGAGAAGGATATGGTTCTCGCCCGCCACCAGCGATAGGTCGAATTTCTCCTGGTCGGGCGCAGTGCCGCGACCAATCTTGTTCTTCTTTATTTCCTTGCGATTGAGCCAGAAGCGGAAACCGTCGTCACTGCCAAGGGACACACTGACCTTGCGGGCCACCGGCGACTGGATGACGCGATACAGGTAGTGGGACGCGTTGGGAGTATTGAAAGGGTTGTGGACGACACCGTCGTTATACTCGGGTCGGGCCTGCCAGGCGACCTTCTTGTCCTCCTTGCCATAGGTCTTTTGGAGGTCGATGATCTTCTCGCGCTCGGGACCGAAGGCGGTGTCGAATGCCTTGGCGAAGCTCTCGGAGGCGAAGGGGCCGATGACCTGCCACGGCCCCATCTGCGGGGCGGGTAATTCCTCGGGTCGGTTGGCTAGCCAGTGATCGAAGGCAGAAGGCAGCTTTTCCTTTTCGTACTTAGCAAGGTCGGCGGCCAGCGGCCTGTGAACGGCTTCGTACTCATTCTTGGCGGCTTCGTAGACCCAAGGCTTTTCGTCAATGCCCACATCGGAGAAACCGACCTCGGCGAATGTGGCTGCCAGGCGATAGTAGTCCTCCTGACTGACGGGGTCGTACTTGTGCTCGTGGCAACGGGCGCACCCGATGGAAAGGCCAAGCATGGATGTGCCGAGAACATGGACCATGTCATCGAGCTGTTCGTAGCGACTGCGCTCGCGCTCCTTCTGGGTCTGCTGGGTGGTGAAGGGGCCAGCCACGAGGAAACCTGTGGCGGCTACCGCCTGGAGGTCCTTAGGGCGGAGAAGGTCGCCCGCCACCTGCAACCGAGCGAACTCGTCGTAAGGCATGTCGGCGTTGAGTGCACGGATGACGAAATCCCGGTACTGGAAGGCGTTCTTGCGGTCCTTGTCGAAGGCGTAGCCGTTGCTCTCGGCGAAGCGGACGAGGTCAAGCCAGTGTCGGGCCCAGCGTTCGCCGTAGTGAGGACTGGCGAGAAGTTCATCGACGAGTGCGAGGTAGGCGGCGTGAACATCCTTTTCTGCGGCATTAAGAAAAGCTTTCGTCTGCTCGGCGGAAGGGGGCAGGCCAGTAAGGTCGAAGTAAGCCCGGCGCAACAGGGTACGGGGGTCGGCAGTCGGGTTGGGCGACACGCCTTTTTCCTCCTGCCGGCGGCGTACGAACCGGTCAACCTCCGTCCTACACCAGTCCGCATCCTCGACCTGAGGCGGCTTCCCCTCCCCCAAAGCCCGAAAAGACCAAAAAGCGCGAGCTGCCTTCAAATCCTCGCCACCCGCAAGTCCGTCTGCTCCGGAAGCTCCATCGGCTCCGCCCGCGAAACAAACGGCGAGCGCCATGCCGACCGAAAAGAAACGAACCACTTTCATGCCACCCGAAACTAACAAAAGCAAAGCTCGGGTAAAGGGCTTTGCGCCCCCGCAAAAGGGAAAGGCGCGGAAAGGACTCAGGTCAGGATGGGCCGAATGACTTTACCTGCGACGTCGGTAAGGCGGAAGTCGCGACCGCCGTAGCGGTAGGTGAGTTCTTTGTGGTTAAGGCCGAGAAGGTGAAGGATGGTGGCGTGAAGGTCGTTGACGTGGACTTTGTCCACGGCGGCCTTGTGGCCCACTTCGTCAGACTCACCATATGAAACGCCGCCCTTCACACCGCCGCCCGCCAGCCATGCAGTGAAGCAGTGGGGGTTGTGATCGCGTCCGGGGTTAGCGCTTTTCTGAGCGACGGGGAGCCGCCCGAATTCGCCCGCCCATACCACGAGGGTTTCGTCCAGCAAGCCACGTTGGTCAAGGTCGGTAAGAAGGCCGGCGATGGGTTGATCGGTCTCCTGGGCGAAACCGGAATGATTACCCTTGATGTCGTTGTGTCCGTCCCAACTACGCTGGTTCGCCATGCCCCCGGAGTAGATTTGAATGAAACGCGTGCCGCGCTCCACAAGACGGCGGGCCATCATGCACTGGGCGGCGAAATGCTTGGACTTGCCGACGTTCAGGCCGTACAGCTCCTTGAGACTGGTCGGCTCTTTGGAGAGGTCTAGGGCCTCAGGGGCGGCGGTCTGCATGCGGTAGGCCAGCTCGAACGATTCGATGCGGGCGGAGAGTTCCTCCTCGTGGGGATTCTTTTCGAGGTCGCGGCGATTGAGAGCAGCAAGCAAGTCGAGCTGTCTGCGTTGGCGGTCGGCGTCCTGTTCCTTGGGGCGATGGAGGTTGTCGATGGGGTCGCCTGAGGGTCGGAAATGGGTGCCTTGGAAGACGCTGGGCAGAAAGCCAGCGCCCCAGTTGGCGGCGTGCCCCTTAGGAAGGCCGCGCCCGAGGGGATCGCTCATGACGACGAAGGCGGGCAGATCGCGGCTAAAAGCTCCGAGGCCGTAGGTGACCCAGGACCCCGCACAAGGGTAGCCCATGCGGGGCAAGCCACAGTTCATCATGAAGAGAGCGGGGCTGTGGTTGTTGGACTCGGTGTGCCCCGAGTGAACAAAGGCCATCTTGTCAACGTGCTCGCCCAGCTTGGGAAAGATTTCCGATACCATTTTCCCGCACTGCCCGCGGGGCGTGAAGGTGAAAGGGCTTTTCATGAGCCCGCCGACGGCGTTGGCGAAGAACCCCGTGAAGCGGTCGAAGCCCTCGAAGGTTTTGCCGTCCAACTTCTCAAGGGCGGGCTTGTAGTCCCAGGTATCGACATGGCTGGGCCCACCGTTCACGAAAATCCAAATGACGGCCTTCGCCTTCCCCGCGAAGTGCGGGTGAGTTGGGGCGAGAGGATTAGCCGCTCCCAACAAGCCTTCGTCGTGAAGCAAACCGGCCAACCCCAGAGAGCCGAGCCCCATGCCGCATCGGCCGAGCATCGATCGGCGGTTCATAGGGTGAGAGAGCAAGGAATGTTTTTCCTGCGCGTTCATACCGTTACCGAAGGTAGCTGAATTCGTTGAGGCCAAATAGGGTTTGGGCAAAGTCGGTCAGGGCAAGTTGGCGAGAGTTGCCCTGCCCCGCCTCCCGATAAGAAGTTTCCTGGGCTTGTAGGAAAGCGAGAGCGGTAGTGCGTTCGTCGGCATCCGGCTGGCGACCTAGGGCGGCTTGGTAGCCAGTGGTGACAACTCCCCCGAGGTCTTCGCCACCCGCCTCGCTCAAAAGCCGTTGGGCGAAAGCCACGGCGTACTCGCGGACATGAGGGCTGTTCATGAAGAGGAGAGCCTGCGGGGCGATGGTCGTACTTTGGCGCCGGCCTTGGCTGACAAGGGGTTCGGGCGCATCGAAGAGCTGCATGGTGGGGATGAGCTTGCTGCGCTTGATGAAGAAATAGATGCTTCGGCGACGACTGCGTTCGTCCAGCGTGCCCTTACCAAACATGGTTTTGTCAAGCTGGCCGCTGACGGCAAGGAGGCTGTCCCGGATGACCTCCCCTTCGAGACGGCGCGGGCTAAAGCGCCAGAGGAAACGGTTGTTCAAGTCCTTGGCGGCCTTGGCGGGAACATGAGCGGAGCTTTGTCGCCAAGCGGCACTGGAGAGGATGAGCTTGTGCATGGGCTTGAGGCGCCAACCGTTCTCGATGAGTCGGCAGGCGAGCCAATCGAGCAGTTCGGGGTGACTGGGAGGCGAGGACTGGTAACCGAAGTCGTTCGGCGTGCTCACCAACCCCTGCCCGAAATGGTGTTGCCAGAGGCGGTTGGCGATGACACGGGCGGCGACATATCCGGCCCCGAACTCGATGTCCGTCAACCACTTGGCGAAGGCGTGCCGCCGGTGGGAGGCGGAAGAGACGGCTTCGGACCGGGAGGAAACCGTCCAGTGGGAGGACTCCTTGCCCCCACGCAGGAAGAGAGGAAGAAAGGCTTGTGCTACGACCTCTCCCTTTTGGTTGGGGTCGCCGCGTTCAAGGAAGTGAACGTCCTTGTAGAAGTGAGGATAGCCGCGCCCGTCGGCGTGGTGCTTCATGGGCTTGCGGCCCTCGGTGGACACCATGACCTTTATCGTCTTGTTGGGCTTGGGCTTGGCGGAATCGTGGGCGAGCGCCGCCACTTGGAGGGTTTTCCATTCCGAGTCGAGGGGACGGAAAGCGCGCAGTAGAGCGGCCCGACTTTCTTTGTCGAGGGCTTCCAGTCCGCCTGGTTTGCCCGCAGCCTCGTGGAGAACGGCCAAGGCTTGTTTCGCCCCTTCGCCCTTAAGCGGAGGCGCAAGTTGTGAGGACACGGAAAAACGAGGCCGACCGATAACGTGGGAGACATTGGCGAAGTAGTCCAACTCTAGGGTGAGGACGCAACCGCCGGAAAAATTCACTGGCTCTGCGAACTCGAAGACAGCAAAATGGTCCTTCCCGATTTGCCCGTCCACGGCCCAACCGGATTTGCGCTTGTCTCCGTCTATGGAGGAGGCCACAGAAAGGTGGCCCGCGTTTTGCTGGTAATCCGCCCGGGGATTGACGAGCTTAACGGGCTTGCCCTTGCCTGCCTCGTCAGGCCTCTTGGCGAAGACGCGCAGGTCGCTGAGGGCGAAGTTTCCGTTGCCCGCCCGCCCAGGACCCCGCCGCTTGAAGGATTCGTGGGCGAGGGCCTCGATGCGCAAGGCGGTCACCTTGGGCAGACCGACCTCGGCGGTCACCACCCAGCGATCGTCGCGCGGATTGGCTCCCGTGAGCAGAAAGGAACCGTCGCCCAGAGGCTTGAAGGCTGCTCCGTCCAAAGACTTCGGCTCGGCGTTTTCCAAGGTAACCCATGTGGGGAGAACGGAGGGTGCCTCGGGCGGATCGAGAAACCATGCCTCGAAACGCTCGGGCAGTTTTTCGCGTTCATATTCATCGCGGGAGGCGAGTAAGGCGTCCCGCTTTTTCTCCCACTCGGCAAAAGCCTTTTCTTGGGCGGGGTCGTGAACGGACACGTCGATTTCGCTGCGCTTGGTCAGGCCGAAGGTGGAGACGAGGCGGTAGTAGTCCTTGGTGGCGATGGGGTCAAACTTGTGGTCGTGACAACGGGCACAACCAATAGTGAGTCCGAGGAAGGCCATACCCGAGGTGTTTAGCATGTCGTCCAGTTCGTCGTAACGAGCGGACTCGAATTCCTTCTCCGTCAACTGGGTGGGAAAGACTCCCGCACCAAGAAAACCCGTAGCCATCATGGCAAGGTGATTGTCAGGAGCGATTTCGTCACCCGCAACCTGCCAACGAACGAATTGATCGAAGGGCATGTCTTGATTGAGGGCTTGGATGACGAAATCCCGGAAATGGTAGGCGTGGGGGCGGTCGTAGTCCTGCTCGAAACCGTGGCTCTCGGCGAAACGCGCAACATCCAGCCAGTGCCGGGCCCAACGCTCGCCGTAATGCGGAGAAGCCAGCAATTCGTCCACCAAGGCATGGAGAGGCTTCCTTCCCTTCGCCCCGCGGGCTTCAATCTCAAGCGGCAGTCCCGTGAGGTCGAAACCCGCCCTTCGCGCGAGCACCCTGGCGTCAGCCTGCGGGTTCGGAACCAAGCCCCTCGCCTCTAGTTTGGCGAGAACGAATCGGTCGATGGAGTTGCGGACCCACCCAGCGTTCCTTACCGCGGGTGGCTTCGGGTCAGCCAATTCACGCCAAGCCCAATGTTTCGCCCGCTCGGCCTCCCAATTAACATGCTCCTCTTCTCGGGCATGAGAATGAAAGCTACAAAAGGCAAGAACCGCCGTGAGGAACGAAAGGGTTTTTTTCGGTTTCATGGGAAAAACAGCCGTATCCAACCCTGCGGATTCGCCAAACCAAAGGCAACGCAAAGGGAGCGAAAAGTGGAAAGATTTCAGTCAGCGAGATTTCTCCTTCGCCGTAAGACGAAACTCTTCCTGCATGGCCAACCAACGCTTTTCCAAAGCGGCAACCTTCTCGGGGTGGTTAGCGGCTAGGTTTCGGGTTTCGGCGGGATCGGCGGCGAGGTCGAATAGTTCCCATGGGGCACCTTTGAAGGCCACAAGTTTCCAGTCATTCAAGCGGAGAGCGCGATGGCCGTCGTGCGACCACCAGAGGGCGTCGCGCTCGCCGGCTTCGTCATTCGAAAAGGCGCGGACCAGACTTTTTCCAGGAGCGACGGGAACGGACTTTCCCTTAGAGGTTTCGACAGGCTGAACGCCCGCCAGTTCTAGAAGAGTGGGAACGATGTCGATTACGTGACCGACGACTCCGCGCAACTCGCCCCGAGCCTCAATCCCTTTAGGCCAGTGCACGACAAGCGGCGTGCGAATGCCACCTTCGTGGGTCCAGGTCTTGTGCTTACGGAAAGGTGTGTTGCAGGCGGTGGACCAACCAGCCCCGAGGCAAAGATAGGTGAAGGCGGAACCAAGGGGAGCCTTGGGGTCATGACCGTCGCCACGCACCATAATTTCAGCACTGGAGCCGTTGTCGGAAAGGAAAAGGACGAGAGTATTCTCGAAAGCGTTCATGGTCCGGAGTTGTTCGAGGACGCATCCGATAGCCTTGTCCATGGAATAAACCATGGCGGCGTGCACTGCCATCTTATCGGCCTGAAAGGCTTTCTGTTTCGCAGTCAGCTTGTCCCAAGGCACAGGGAAACGTTCCTCCCCTTCGCCAAGGATGCGATAGGCATCTGGAAAGTGATAGGGCGGCCCAAGCTTTCTTTCCACCTTGGAGAGCCCGCCGACCGCCATGCCTAGCTTCCGTTGCTTCTTCCATCGGGCTTCACGAATCACGTCCCAGCCTCTACGATAAGTTTTTCGGTAGCGGACAATGTCCTCGGGTTTTGCGTGCAGTGGAAAGTGCGGAGCGGTGAAGGCGAGGTAGTGCAGGAAGGGAGCATCGGGATGTTTTTCGGCGTGTTCCTTGAGTTGGGCTACTGCATGGTCAGCCATGGCGTCGGTGACATAGAAATCTGGACTGACTGGGGTGGGCGGCTGTCTCTTGTCATCAAGGTAATGAAACTTAAGCCGAAAGAAACCATGGTTGTTGATGTAGTAGGAACGGTCGAAGCCGGTGGCCAGCGGCATCCCATCCAAATGCCACTTGCCCGAGTGATAGGAACGGTAGCCAGCGGGCTTAAGCATTTCCGGGAGGAGTCGAGCCCAGTCCGGGCGATTCCCTCGCTTCACCCCAGGCAAGGCGTCCCGCCGCACCTGTTGGGCGTAGTAGCCCGTAAGCAGGGCGGCGCGTGTGGGCCAGCAGCGGGCGGTGTTATAGAACTGCGTGAAACGCAGGCCATTCGCCGCCAAGCCATCGAGGTGAGGCGTTTCGATTTCCCCGCCATAGCAACCGAGGTCGGAGAAACCGAGGTCGTCCGCCATAATCACTAACACATTCGGCCGGGACGTCTCCCTCCCCCACCCCTCTGAAAAGACAAACATGATGAAGTTCAGAAAGCCCAACAAGCGTAACATATAAATCATTGATCTCCGTAACCCTATGCTTGTGCAAGAACGAAAGAAAGGTACTTGCTACACTCCGCGCTTGCCCCGCGTCCGGCCTCGTTCATTGTCGCGGTTATCCGGCCTCGTCGCCTCATGAGCCCGACTCTTTTCCTGATCTGTTTCTTCGCCTACGTCGCTGGCATGATTGCCTTCGGCTGGTGGATGAGTCGCCGCAGGCAGAGCGGGGACGACTTTCTGCTCGGCGGGCGTTCCCTGCCTCTCTTCCTAACTCTGGGCACTACTGTGGCCACCATGGTGGGTACGGGTTCGTCCATGGGCGCCGTGGGCAAGGCCTATGAAAACGGTTGGGGAGGTGCCTACTACGGCATCGGCGGCACACTCGGCATCCTGCTCACGGCCTGGCTCTTCGCTCCCGCCAGAAAGCTACGCTTCATGACTATGGCGGAGGAACTGGCGTCCTATGTCGGGGCCAACCGGGCTCTCTGCTCGCTCGTGGGCGTCTTCTCCTACTTCGCCTGCGTAGGGTGGCTGGGCCTGCACATTCTCGGGGGCGGGAAATACCTAGTCTTCGTCACGGGAATCGACCCCGCCCTCGCCAAGATTTACGTCGCCCTCGGTTTCGGGATGTACGCCATGATTGGCGGCTACATCGCGGTGGTCTGGACGGATTCCGCCCAAGCCATCGTGCTCTTCGCAGGCTTCCTCCTCACCGCCTATTTCGCCTTCGACTCCGTGGGCGGATGGGAAGGCCTGCAGGTGGTCAACGTAGAACTCACGGCGAACACAGGTCTCTACGGGGCACTGCCCGCGGCTTCGCTCATCCTGGTCATCGCCGTGGGCGTGCTGGGCAACCCCTGCTTCCGGCAACGCATCTACTCGGGCGCCTCCGTCCCCGAAATCCGCAAGGCCTTTGTCACATCTGGTCTTCTGTACCTCGGTTTCTCCGCCCTGCCCGCGGTAATCGGCATGGCCGCACACTACCACTATCCAGGTTTGGAAAAAGACCTCGCCTTCCCCACCATGGCCACCAAAATGCTGCCTGCGGCCGCCGGAGTCGTAATCCTGTTGGCGGGGCTGTCGGCCACCATGTCCAGCGCCAGCTCCGACGCCGTGGCGGGCGTGGCCACCCTCGCACGCGATCTTTACAAATTAATCTTTGGTCGGGTGCCTGCGGCGGACAAAGTGGTGTGGGTCTCGCGTTGGTCACTGGCCCTGACCACGGGGCTTGCACTCGGCATGGCCTTGGTGGCGGACAACATCATCGGCTACATCAAGGTCATGATACCGCTTTTCATCTCAGGCATGTGCGTGTGCGGCATCCTAGGGAGGTTCTGGCCACGCTACAACGCCGCGGGGTCCATCGGCTCCCTCTTTGGGGCGGCGGGAGCTTCCGCCGCCGTGATGCTCACGCCTAGTTGGAAGGCGTATTGGTCGGGAGAACCCGTCATACCTGCTCTCACCACCTCCGTAGCTCTCGGCGTCCTAGTCACCCTCCTCACCAAACCCGACTTGCTTTCCCATGGGGAAGCGGTGGAACTCCTTGCCAAGGAACGCGAAGCCATGGAGGAGTAGCAGCTTGTTTCACAACTCCCAACGATTCGTAATGAAACGACTCCTGATTCTCGCCTACCTTCTTTCGCTCGGGGTAACCGCCAAGTCCAACCTGATTTTTATTCCGGCCGTCGACCAAGGCTACGGGGATGTTTCCCATGCCGGCGGACTCGCTCTCACCCCTCACGCCAAGGAATCCATCAGCTTCACCGACGCCACGCAACGCAAGCTTCGCGAGAAGGTGTAAGCCACCCTGCCAAGGGAGGCATTCCTTCGGCCGAGAGACGCAATACACCTCGTCGACGCCCCGTGCTTTCACCTCCACCCCGTGAACACCATCGCGGCGTAGGATCGCCCGCTTTTCCAACGGAGCCAAACCACCTTTACGGCGAAGCGGTCTCAGGGAAGTAAAGGGCTCCAATTTCCAGCAGGAGTGCTTCGAGGCGGCGGAAATAGTCGTCCTCTTTCAGGTCTGCCTTGCGGGCTCGGAGACGGGCGAGGTCCAATTCCAAGGCGTCACGGCGAAGAAGTTGTTCGGGCGTGAGAGCACGATCGCTTTCTCTGGGGACGAGATGAATCTGATGAGCGCGCAGACCGTCGGGGAGCAGGTCGCCCTCGGGGCTGTTCTTAGTGAGGCTCAGCCCCTTGTACCAATCGGCTTGGACACCTCGGGCGTCACCGTTGTCGTCGAGCAAAGAGTGCTCGCTGGCGAGGCGGTTTTCGTCGGCGTAGAAGGCGGTGGTGCGGCGGGAGGCGGCCAGCCAAGTTTCGAGTAGGGAAGTTTGGCCGTCCTTGTCAAGGTCAGCGGCTGATCCGGTCAGCGTTTCCGGGCGTCGCGGCGGCACCGCTCGGAACAATACTTTACTTCTTCCCAGACCCGCGCCCATTTCTTCCGCCAGGAG
>CAXGVD010000045.1:0-11018 GCA_964012695.1 uncultured Opitutia bacterium | reverse complement strand
CGACCGCCACACCTCCCGGACCCGCGTCGAGTTGAGGGTGCAACATCGGAAAGAAGAATGCCCGTGTCTCTGTCCTTATCGAGGAAGCAACCGGCGGCGGGGCCAATCAATGCCTCGCATACGAAGCGAAGCTACATTCGGGAGGAAGGGTAATTGAGGTTAGTCCTCAACCTCGTCCTCTTCCTCCTCTTCCGGCTTCTTCGGTGGGGGCGGGAGCTTGACGGTAAGGTGAAGTTGGGTGGTTTGGTTGACGAGGTAGTCACCTCGTGCTTGGGAGGTGAGGTAGGAGTGGGATACGGGGCCGAGGTCTGTTTCTTTCGTGACGTTGTCTTCGTCGAGGGCGAGCAAGTGGAGGCGGAAAGGGTGGTGGAGGGGTTGGGTATTGAGGGAGGCCCGGAGGGTGAGGGTAGCGGTCTTGGCTGAGGCTGAGGCGTTGGCGTCTTCGAGGGTGAGGCCGATGGGCAGGGGCGGACGAATCTCGAAGCGGAGGGGCCGGGCGTGGCCATGCTTGCGGTCGAGCTTTAGCTTGAGTTGCGTGGTGCCGTTGGCTTCGAGGACGTGCTCGGCCTTGTCAATGGTGACGAGGAGGTCGGGGTTGGGTAGGGTGACGCTCAGGCGGTAGCGGTGGGCGGGGCCGCCCCTGAGGAAGCGGTCGCGCACGGTCAGGATGTGGAGGCCGTCGGTGGGAGCCTTGAGGGAGTAGTCGGCGTCGAAGCGGTTACGGGTGGAGTCGTCCGTCTCCTTGAGGAGGGCGCCGCTGGTTCGATGGACGGTGAGGACGGGGTCGGTGGGGAGTTGAAGACGTTGGGCTTCGATTGAGACAAGGTAGGTTTTTCCTTTCTTGGCGGGTAGGAGGTAGGAGTCGGTTTCGCCCGCTTCGGCGAGGGTGGCGGCGATGCTGACGGGGGGCTCGGGCAGGAGACGGGAGCCGTTTTGCTCGGGGAGGGCGTTTTCCCTTTCGTCGGCGGTAATGGAAACGGGTTTCGTAGGGCGGAGGGAGAGGTGTAGCCGGTAGACGGAGGAGTCGGAACCGGCGAAGGCGACGCTGGTGGCGGCGGGATGAGAGACGGCGAAGAGCTGGAGGTAGTGGACGCCCGAGACGTCGGCCCGGTGAAGGAGAACGGGGTCGAGATTGTGGGAGTCGGAGGCGAGGGCGATGGGTTGACCGTTGGGGGAGAGGAGGCGGAGGAAGGGGTCGATTAGGGAACCGAGGGCGTAGGCGTGGAGGCGGGCGTGGAGGGTTTGGCCTTTGTCGAGGTGGATACGGAGGAAGTCGGTGTCGCCCTTCTTGAGTATGCCGTTGAGTATGAGGTCGTGTTTCAGGTCGAGGGTGGCGTTGAGGTCTTGGGCCTTGGTGCGGTGGTCGTTGGGTTCGGCTTCGCGGGTTTCGGCGGTGGTCGAGAGGACGAAGGGTTTGGCGGCCGAGGAACCGTTGGCGTCGAGGAGGCGGACCAGAGCGGGGCGAGGTTCCGCGCCTTTCGCAAGGGTGAAACGAAAGCGGCCTTTCTTCTCGGTGGGTTCGATGATGAGGTCGGGGTGGTCTGTCCAAGCCTCGACGGGCCAAGACTGGAACTCCCCCACTGCCGTCACTTCCACGTGTTGGCCGATTCGCCCCCCGGCGGGAAAGAGGGCATCGAGGGTGGGAGTAGCGTGGAGAATGGGTAGGAGGAAGACGGGGAGAAGGAAAGCCGGGGCGAGGAGCAAGCGGGGCATGGGAAAAAAAGGTTCCTCAGGCGAAGAGTTCCTTTATGAGGCGGGCTTTGTCGATGAGCTGAACGGGGCGGCCTGCGGGGGTGTGGAGGACTTGGGCGTGGTCTATGCCGAGCTTGGTGTAGAGGGAGGCCACGAAGTCTTCGGGGGCGTAGACGTTTTCGTTGGCGTAGTAGCCCTTGTGGTCCGTTGCGCCGACGATTTGGCCGCCCGCTATGCCCGCGCCCGCCATCAAGACGGACATGGCGAAGGACCAATGGTCCCGCCCGCCTCGGGTGTTTATCTTGGGGGTGCGGCCGAATTCGCCGAGGCAGACGACGAGGGTGTTGTCGAGGGTGCCGCGTTGATGGAGGTCCTCGATGAGGAAGGCTAGGCTCTTGTCAAGCTTGGGAAGATAATCGTCTTTGAGCTTCGGGAATATGTCCACGTGGTGGTCCCATCCCCCGTAGTATACGGTGACGAAGGGCACGCCCACCTCGGTGAGGCGGCGGGCGAGAAGGAGGCGTTGGCCGAAGTCGTTGCGACCGTATTGTTCACGGGTTTCTTCGGGCTCGAGTGAAATGTCGAAGGCGGCTTGGGCCTTCTCGGAGTAGACGAGCTGGTGTGACTGTTGGTGAAACTCGTCGAGGGCGACGGCGGGGTCGGCGGCCACCTCGTCGCGGATGCGTTGGAGTTGATCGAGGTCCTGGCGGAGGCGTCGGCGGTTTTGGGAACGCGGGTTGGAGATGGTCTCGGGGATGGAGACGTCACGTACCTTGAAGGATTTCGAATTGGGATCGCCCCCGAGCACGAATGGGGCGAATGGAGCCCCGAGAAAGTTCGGGCCGCCCGAGCGGGACATCCGGGGCATTGAGAAATAGGGCGGAAGACCGTCGCGGATGCCGCGCTCCTTGGCCACCACGGAGCCGATGGAAGGGTGGAAGGTTACGGAGGCGCCGCAACCCACGGGAACGGGCGTGGGACGTCCCGTCATGAGGTAGTGGTTCCCTGCTCCGTGGTTGTTCTGTTTGTGGGCGATCGAGCGCACCACGGTGTACTTGTCGAAGTTCTTGGCGAGGTGTGGAATGAGTTCGCCAAAGTGAACGCCGGAAACGGGAGTCTTGACGGTGCCGAACTCGCCCCGGATGCCCTCGGGGGCGTCGGGCTTGGGGTCGAAGGTCTCGTAGTGGGAGGGCCCGCCGTCCAACCATACGAAGATGCAACGGATGTCTTCGCCTCCCGCAACCGCGGAGGCGGCCTTCGCTACTTTGGCCTGGGCCCGCAGGCGCAACAGGTCGGTCAGTCCCAGCCCGCCCAATGCGCCGAGGCCCACCTGCAGAAAATTGCGGCGAGAATGAAGTGAAGAATTTCCCAAAACATTCACATTAGTGATTCAATACAAATTCGGCTGTGTTGAGCAAGGCCCAGATTAGATCTTCGGTGGCGATTTTTCGGGAAGTCTCTTCTGCTTGGAAGGCGGCGAGGGCGATTTCACGTTCTTTTTCTTTGGGGAGTCTGGCGTAGGCGGCGAGGTAGAGGATTTCGACGATTCCCTCGGGGTTGAGGTCGGACTTCGCGAGGCGCCCAGCTCGGCCCGCGGGGAGGGCGATGCGATCGACGAGCCGGACGTTGTTGAGGAGGTGCAGGGTCTGGGTGATGGTGGGGGAGGGGTCGCGTTCGCAGGGAGCCTCGGCGCTTTCGTCGGGGCGGCCGAAGGTGTCGAGGAAGGTGGAGTCCATGTCGGTGTTCCACACTTGCTTGGCGGTGGAACGGGTGGGGAGGCCAGGGTAGTCCTCGGCGATGTCGATGAATTGAGCGACGGCGTCGGCCATTACCTCGGCGGGAAGGCGGCGGCGGAGGGCACGGGAGAAGTTGCGGTGGTCGGCGGCGTTGGTTTCGTTGGGAAGAGAGGAGGTTTGGTAGAGGCGGGAGCGAAGGATGCGGCCCATGAGGTGCTTGAGGTCGTGGTCGTGGTCTGCGAAGTCTTTAGCGAGCCAATCGAGGAGCGGGCCGTTGGTCGGAGGGTTGGAGTCTCGGAAGTCGTCGACGGGGTGAACGATGCCGATGCCGAAGAACTCGGCCCAGACGCGGTTGACCACGGCCTGGGCGAAGTAGGGGTTCTCGGGGGCGAGCATCCAGTCAAGGAGATGCCGGCGAGGGTCTTGTTCCGCAGGGACATCGGGCGGGGGAGCGTCGGGTGGCTTTGGGGTCATGATTTGCCCGGTGACGGGGTGTTTGACGGAGCCGCCTGGCTGAAACCACCAGTATTCCGGTTCACCCGAGATTGGGGCCGAGATGCCTTGGCCCTTGCGTTTCATGGAGCCAAAGAAGGCGGCCATGCGGTAGTAGTCGTCCTGCCCCCACTTTTCGCTGGGATGGTGGTGGCATTGGGCGCATTCCAGCCGGACTCCCAGGAAGATGCGGGAGACGTAGGCCCCCATTTCGGCGGGTTCCCGCTTGTGGCGCCAGATGGCGATGGGCCCGTAGGCGTGACTGCTTCCCTGAGCGGTGAGGAGTTCCCGGACGAGGGCGGCGTAGGAGACGTTGGCGCGTAGACGGCGGCGGAGCCAGTCGTCGAGCAGGAGGACGGGCTTGACCCCTACGCGCTTTACGTTGGGGCGGAGGAGATCGCCGAACTTTACGGCCCAGTGGTCGGCCCAAGCGGGGTCGGCGAGGAGGCGTTCGACGAGGCGGTTGCGCTTGTCAGGGGAATCGTCGTCGAGAAAGGCCCGGGCCCGTTCGGGGCCGGGGAGCTTCCCGAGTAGGTCGAGCGAGGCCCGCCGGAGGAAGGTGGAGTCCGAGCAACGCTCGGAGACGAGCAGGCCCATTCGCTTGTGGCGGGCGTAGGCGAGGCGGTCGATTTCGTTCTGGACGGGAAGGGAGGCGTAGGCGTCTGTGGGGAGTAGTTTTTCAACGGGGACGGTGAGGCGGGCCACCGCCACTTGGTCGAGGTAGCGTACGATGGCGACGGCTTCGCCTGCCTGCCCGCCGAGGGTTACGCGCCCATCTTCGTCGATGGCGAGCATGGCTTCGTCCTCGGCTTGGTACTCGGCGAGATGGGTGACGTTGCGTTCGGAGCCGTCGGAGTAGCGTGCGGTGACCTTGAGGGAAACGTTTTGTCCCTTCACGTAACGACCCGAGTGGGGGGAGACGGCGATACCTTGTAGAACGGGTTCTTTCGGGCCGGAGGAGTAGGGTGCCCCTTGGGCAATCCAGTCGCGCAGGGTTTCGTAGAAAGGGGAATCGGAGGAAAAACGTTTGTCGCCATCGTGGTCGATGGCGGCGGTGGCTTTGCGGAGCAACAGGCTTTGCTCTGGGGCAGTCGGAAGGATACGGCGGCTCCATGCGGAGCGGGTCAGGGCTCGGTGGTCGGCCAAGGTGTCGTAGGAGAAGATGGAAAGCTGGAAACCGTTTTGACCGCCTTGCTTGGCGTGGCAACTGCCGCTCGCACAACCTGCCCGAGTCAGGATGGGCAGGACTTCGTTGCGGAAACTGACGAGCTTGGCTGGCACCGTTTGGTTTTCGTCGGTCGGTGGTTCCTTAACGCGGAGAAGCTTGCCCGTCGTGGAATGGAAGGCGAGGGCGCCTTGAACGTCGGCAGTGATGATTTGCTTGGTGTGGGCGGAGTAAGCGGCAGCGGTGTGCTCGGCTTCTGGGCCGGAGCCGGACCATGCCCGCTCAGTGGCTCCTGCGGAGGTTTGGGCGCCTTCGTGCTCGACGAGCTTGGTGAAGGCCCGAGGTACGCCGTCCTCGGAAACGGTAAGGAGCCAGTCGTCCTTATCGGTTGGCTTTTCCTTCGTGGGATCGAGGAGCCAAAGAACGTCTGTCTTGGGAAGCTTGGCGCCGCGCCCCGAGAATTGGCTGAACTCCTTCAAAGTTTTGACGCGCCACGCCTTGACCGTGGCGTCAGCGCTTACCGTGGCGATGCGCTCGCCCTCGGGCGAAAAGGCGGTGGCGAGCACGTAGCCCGTATGCCCTTCGAGCGTCCCCGCTGACTTCCACGAGCCGACCTCCCACAGCTTCGCGAGCTTGTCCGCGCCGGCGCTGGCGATCAACTTGCCGTCGGGGGAGAGGGCGAGGTCGAAGACGGTGTCGCCGTGGGCACGCAGGGTTTTTAGCCGCTTGCCCGTCTTCGTTTCGAAAATCACGAGACGCCCCGCCACGGTCGGCTCGCCGTCCGCCGCTACTAGCCACTCATCTTTTTCGCCCGCAAAGGCCAAGGCCGTGACCCGGCCCGACAAACCTTCCTCCAAGAGCCGCGTTTGCAGGAGTAAGTCACCCGCCGCATTAAACAGGACGACGCGCTGAAAGCCTCCCGCCGCCAACCACTTGCCGTCTCCGCTCCAAGCCAGCGAGCGTACCTCGTCACGGGCCCCGCTCCAAACGTCGGTGCGGTTGGCGTCCTTCTCTGAAAGGACGTAGGTCTCCACCGCCTTGCCGCGGGCCGTGGCCAAACGTGAACCGTCGGGCGAGGCAGCGAGGACCCGGACGGCCTTGGAGCCCGGCGGCAAGGCCCGCCAAGTCTTTACCTTCCGGTCGGGCAGTCCGGCCAAAACTTCGGGGTCCCACTTCGCTCCAGCCCGCAACCACTTCTTCACGGCGGCAATTTCCTTCTCCGTCAATTGCTTCTTCGGCGGCATGTGGGGGTCGCCGTTCTCGGCCAGGACCTCAAGCAAAAAGCTGTTCTCGGGCTTTTCCAAATCGATAACCTTGCCCGAGTCGCCGCCCCGCAACGCTGCCTTACGCGAAGTGAGGACCAGCCCGCCCTTGCGATTCTCCTCTCCATGACACCGAAAGCAATTCTCCCGCAGGACAAGCAAGCCGTCTGCGGCGGCCAAACTTGTGTAGCTTGAGAGCGGGAACATTGCCAAAACAAAGAGGCGGGAGATGCTCCTTGGCTTCTTTGCCATGGATTTGGTCCGGATGATGAACATGTCCGAAAAGGAAATGTGCGTTTAAGGTACTTCGCAACGGGGAATGAGGGTTACCGTTTTTTTCCCACTGCGAAGAGGTGGCTTTGTCCGCGAAGGTACATGACGCCTTCGGAGAGTGCGGGGGTGGCCATGAGTGGCTCGCCCAGTTCGTGAATACGGAGTAGTTTGGGTTCCTTGATCGCCGACATCTCGAAGACTAGGCCATCCTCTCCCGAGAGGTAGAGCCTGCCGTTGGTGGCTACTGGGGAGGCACTGAATCCGTGGGAGCGGTGGGGCACCCGCTTGTAGCTGGATGCCGTACCCCAGCGGAGATCGTAGGCGCCCAGAACGCCGTCGTTGTTCAGGACGTAGACCCTTTTGCGGTAGATAAGCGGGGTGGGCATGTAGGGACCGCGCTTGAAGTGACTCCAAGCCACGAACCGGTTCTTCTCGCCGCCGTTTCTCAAGCTGACGTCGCCCTTCGCCTCATCTACGAAGACCCCGAAAACAGGGCGCTCGGGAGCCCGCCCGCTGGCCACGACCACGATGCCGTTAGCCCAAGTCGGGGTTGGTGCGGTGATTTTGGAACTGCCCCCGAGTCGCCACAATTCCTTGCCAGTCTCGAAATCGTAGCCGCGGATGAAGTTCGAGCCGTTGGTTACGATTTGTGTCCGCTTCTCCGTCTTCACCACGGTGGGCGTGCTCCAGGACGGAAGCTCCTCGCGCCGCGTTCGCCAAAGCTCCTTGCCCGTTCGGGAGTCGAGAGCCAGCAGGAAATCCTCCCCCTGCGTATCCACCTGAACGACGACTTTGTCTTCGTGAATCACGGGCGAACTCGCCGCACCCCACTCGTAGCTCGGGAAGTCGTAAGCCCCCACGTCCAGCCGCCCCAACTCCTTTTTCCAAAGCGGTTTGCCGTCCAAGTCCCAGACGAACAAACCTTCGGAACCAAAGAAGGTCACCACCACCTGGCCGTCTGTGGCGGGCGTGGAGTTGGCGTAGGTGGCCTTGACGTGGCGCTTGTCCCTAGGGACGCCCGTCTTGGCCAACCGAGACCAAAGAAGTCTGCCCGTCCGCTTGTCGTAGCAAAGCAACAACCACTTGTGAACGCTCTTGTCCTTCGACGCTTCCCCCGAACCATACAAACCTGGTTTGAAGGTCGCTCCCGCGTCTTCGCTCAACGCCGAGGTCAGGAAAAGTTTGTTACCCCAGACGATGGGGGAGGAGTGGGCCAGCCCCGGAACCTTCTCCTTGAACAACAACCCCTCCCCAGTCCGCCCGTCGAACTTCACCGGCAAAGCCGGGCCCTCACTCACCCCCGAAGCGTACCAACCCCTAAACGAAGGCCAGTGCACCTCATCTTCCCGCCAATCCTCCAGCCCGCGGGCAACACCGCCGTTTGCAAAGGCAAGCGCCGCCGCCGAAAGAAGGGACATCGTAAAAACCTTCATGCCCGTCAGCATGAACACTAGTCCCGCAGGTCGCCAATTGAAAAGTCCGCGAGACACGAGGGGCGCTTGACTTCGTCTCCTAGATGTCGACAACTCTCCATTCATGTCGGCCGTGCTCCAGCAGGTTTCGAATTGGCTTTGGGGAGTCTTGCTCGTGGTGTTGCTTGGGGGCGGTTTGTATTTCACCGTTTACTCTCGGTTGGCTCCTTTGCGGTACTTGCGGCATGCGGTGGGGTTGTTGCTTGGGAGACATGACGATCCTTCGGCGCCGGGGGAGGTGAGTCATTTTCGGGCTTTGTGCACAGCTCTTTCAGGTACGGTGGGGATGGGGAATGTGGCGGGGGTTGCGGTGGCTCTCACGAAGGGTGGGGCGGGGGCGTTGTTCTGGATGTGGATCTGCGCCTTGTTGGGGATGGTGACCAAGTTCTTCACTTGCACGTTGGCGGTTCGTTATCGCGGGCGGGACGAAAGCGGGCGGTTCCTGGGTGGTCCAATGTACGTCATCACGGAGGGGCTCGGGCCGAGGTGGAGGCCGTTGGCGGTTTTCTTTTGCGGCTGCGGGTTGTTCGGGTGTTTGCCTTTGCTTCAGTCCAACCAGCTTACTGGGATTGTGCGTCACATGTTTTTCGAGCCGGCCGGTTTTTTCACGGGCGATGCTTATTCGGTGACGCTCGGTAACGGTCTGTTCGGTTTCGCGCTGGCGGGTCTTGTCGGCTTGGTGGTGGTGGGCGGGGTCGTCCGCATCGGGGCGGTGGCGGCGCGTCTGGTTCCGATTATGGTTGTACTCTATGGTGGGAGTGCTCTCGTCATTCTTGCTTGTCACGCTTCCGAGATTCCCGGCGCCTTCGCTCTGGTTTTTCAGGATGCCTTTACGGGGGAGGCGGTGGCGGGTGGAGCCCTCGGCGTCGTCATCATGACGGGTGTGCGTCGGGCCGCTTTCTCGAACGAGGCGGGCATGGGAACCGAGGCCATGGCTCATGGAGTCGCCCGCACTCGGGAACCCGCCCGGGAAGGGCTCGTGGCCATGCTCGGGCCCGTGGTGGACACCTTGATCGTCTGCACCCTTACGGGGCTCGTCCTTCTAGTCACGGGCGTGACGCTCGACTCCGAGGCCGAAGGCATACTCCTTACGACCCAAGCGTTTTCCCTCGGTTTTCCTGGTTTGCCCGATCTCGGTCCCGCTCTGCTCCTGCTTAGCGTCCTGTGCCTCAGCTTTTCCTCCATGCTCGGCTATTCCTACTACGTCCTACGCTGCGGAACTTTCCTATTCGGGGACCAGGCTCGGGCGGCCTTGCTCCGGTTCTACCTGCTCGCTATCGTGGTATCCGCCGTGGTGGAGATGTCCGTCGCCATCAACTTTCTCGACATTGCCTTCGGCCTCATGGCCGTCCCTACTATGCTTTCCACTCTCCTGCTCGCCCCCAAGGCGATGGAGTCTGCTCGGGAGTATTTCAACAAGTTGCGGGACGAGGGTTGAACGGGGTGGCGAGGCGTTCCCTCTCGACTTGGGTTTGAATGCGGACGGTACACCTCCGCTAAGTTTGGTTCGTCCGGCTGTTTGCCACTTTCTTTAGGCGTCAGTTGGACTTCGGCCCCTTCAGCCACTTGTCAAGGAAGCGGAAGGCGCCCTTGGCGTTGATGGTATGGGGGCCGAGGAACCATTCGATTTCCGTGCGTTCGGGAAGGCCGAGGCGGGCGTAGAGTCGCCGCACTTTGGCATATTCGTGAGCGACCCATTCGTCGGGAGCTACGCCGTCGAAGTGCCCGCGTTCCACCATGAAGGGGCGCGGGGCGATGAGGGCAGCCATTTCCGCGTAGTTGAAGGTGTTGCCGAGGTCGAATTCGAAGATTTCGTACTCGCTCGTGAAGGGGTAGGTGTAGCGGTCGTCGCCCGGGAGTGTGGAACCGGTCTTGCGTATCCACTCGTTGAAGTCGGCGGAGCAAATGGAGAGAGCGTAGCCTTCCACCAGGGCGGGGACGCGCATAGCAGTTTTGCCGCCATAGGATAGCCCGTAGAAGCCGATGCGGCGGGAGTCCGCAAAGGGCAGGGAGCCGAGCCAGGCCACGATTTGGCGATGTTGGGCCACGATGAGGGAGAAAAGGGTTTTGCCCAGCGGGTTCGCCTTCCGTTGCAGGGAGCGGAAATTGTCTCCCATCAGGTACGGGTTTTGTGGGGCGAAGACGATGTAGCCCTTTTCGCACAGTTTGGCGGCGAAGTCGTGGTAGGCCCGGTGATCTCCTTCGAAGACATCTTCGGGGCGGCCTTCCAAGCCGTGTTGGCAGACTACGACGGGGCGGCGTTCTCCCGGCGGGATTCCCTTTGGGACTAGAAGAACGCCATAGGCGAAGAGGTTGGGGAACACGTTCAGTGTGACTTCGTGGCCCGTCCACTTCGGGCGGTCGCGAGTCTTGCGGGAACGTGGGACGGGTGGAAGAAGCTCGTTCGTAAAGCGGCCGATGATCTCTTCCTCGAAACGCAGACGGGCGGGAATGGTCGTTTTTTCGTAAGCTGAAAGGGACGAGAAGGCCGGGCGGAAGGCGGCGTCTCGAACGAGGTGGGACCGGGCGAGCAGTTTTTGGGTGAAGGCGTCGATTTCCCTAAAGGCTCGCTCGTGGCGGGTTTGGGAGCCGGGCGGGGGAGAAACCGGATTCGTTGGCTTGGAGGCTTTTCGTATAGAGGCCTTCGGGCTCAATTTGCGCAGGAAGGTTTGCAGGGCGTCGCTTGTGCCGGGAATGCCCGCGCCGTTTTTGCCGCATGAGAACAAGGTGAAGTCCGCGCCTTCAAGTCCTATCTTTGCCCGAGTGAATTCCCGTTTCACCCCTGAAAGGGCGGGTGTGGTCAGCTTGCCCGGAGCGGACCCCGGAGCTTCAATCTTCACCTCCGGTGCCTTCGTCGCTTCCACCACGAGCGGACGGGGCGAGACCATGCGGGCCAGTTCGGCGTCTCCGAAATCGGGTAGCAACC
>CAXGVD010000044.1:0-11182 GCA_964012695.1 uncultured Opitutia bacterium | reverse complement strand
TCTTGCCGCCTTTTTCCTTGGGAAAGAGGTTTTCGCCCTTCGGCCCCATGTACTTGAGGTCGTGGAGACCCCAGTTGAAGTGGATGAGGTCCCACTTGCTCTTGCCCAACCACTTTTCGATTTCGACCAGCCCCTTCGTGGTGGGCCCGCCGTTGGTCGGAATCCTGTGCAGGTTTACCTTCCCCTTGAGCAAGGCCCGGGTTGGCAGGGTGTAGCCGATGGATATGGAATCCCCGATGATGAGGGCGCGCGGAAGGCCCGCCACGTCCTCGATGGGGGCCATTGGGCTGACACGCTTGTGCTTTTTCTGCTGGGCGTTCAGGGCGTCCGCTCCGCAGGCGAGCAGGGAGCAGACGGGAAAAAGAATAGACGGGCGAAGTGTGGCGTTCATGGAACAAGCAGCCTGAGGAAACCACCCCCTCAAAGCAACGCCCGAAACGTTTTGGGATTTAATCCGGCGTCGTGGGCAAGGCTTCCCATTGGTAAAGCTTAGATTGGATTACTTCGAAGGATCACGAGTCGAGATTTCGAATACGCGAATGGCGTCTTTATGGCTTATGCCCGGCAACTCACGACGCAGCCTTCCTAGGAGCGAATTAGCCTCACTTTGTAAGTCATGCGCATAGCATCGGGTTTTCGGTTCATTACTTGAAGTCGGTAGGCGGGGCCTTTATCGGACTCTGCTACCTTTATCCTCTTGCTCCTGCGCGGCCTTTTCGGGAAAAGGACGGGTTTGTTCGGGCATGAAGCTATCGTTTCCATCCGTTCTCGTTTTCTTCGTCTTTCTTGGTGGCCTCGTTTGGTTCAATCATTGGGTGAACCAGGAGCCTGAGGTCGCGGAAGAAGTCGTTCCTACCGCTGTGCGGAACGCTTCCGTTCCATCGTCCCCTGCCTCGACGGAGCTTTCCGAATTTTTGGCTGGGAAGCGACTGTCTTTTCATTTGGCGGAAGAGCCTCTTGGGGGACTTGTTTACGCTTCGGACGGCACTTTCCTTACCTCGGACGAGGAGGCGGGTTATTACGAGGTTCGTGGGCTGTTCGTCACCTTGTACTTTCCAGGGGACGAACGGGTGATGCGGCAGGTCTTTCCTTCCGCTCGCCCTCAGCAAGAGGAGCAGGTGAGGGTAAGCTTGTACAGGGGGTCGGGTGGTCCCGTATTTTCGCACCATTGGGAAATCGTTTCCGTGGAGGAGGTGGAGGCAGACCTGTCCGGACTTCCGTTTCTGCCCGAGTTGGAGCGCGTCGAGTATTCCGTCGCCGACGGCAATCTCAGCGTCACCATGGCCGATGGGCTGCGCCACCACCATCCTGACGTGCCGGAGGAGGCTTTCAGGGAGTTGAACGCATCCGCGCTTCCCCTTCGTCATTTCCTTACGCGCATCCTGCCGCGCTACCCAGGCCATGTTCACCTTCCCGGGGAGGAGGACTGAGTTTCCGCTGGCTTTTTGCCGGGGCCGCCTCCACTGTTATCGTTATGAAACCTACCAATGCCTTGTTCTCGGGCGCCCTTGTCGTCGCTTTGTCCGTTTCCCCCGCCTCCGTCGGCCTTCTTGCTAATAAAGTGAAGGAGGAGGCGCCCGCTTCCACAAAGGAGGCTGCCGCCAAGCCTCCTTTCCAGGAGGTGTTCAAGAAATTGGACGCGGGGGCTCGGGCCGCCATGCAGAAGGATCCGAAGGAGGGGCTCAAGGAGGTGGAGCGCGTGGGGCGCATCCTCATCAAGGACTATCCGGAGGAGCCGATTCCCTACTCAATGCTGGCCTTCGTGGCCAGCCGGACGAGCGACAAGAAAAAGCAAGTGGCGCTCTACGAGGAGTTGGCCGCCGTGAAGGTGGACAACCCGAGAGTGGGACAGGTTGTTGCCCGGGCCAAGGGAGCCCTCAAGAAAATGGAAGCCCTCGGCAAGCCGCTTCCCATCCAATTCACCGCCGTGGACGGGCGTAAGGTGGATTTGGCCGAGATGAAGGGGAAGGTGGTCCTCGTCGATTTCTGGGCCACTTGGTGCGGTCCTTGCGTGGCTGAGCTGCCCAATGTGAAGAAGACGTACGAGGCTTTGCATGAGGAAGGTTTCGAAATCGTGGGCATTTCCTTGGACAGCGACGAGAAGAAGCTGTCGGACTTCGTTGAGAAGCACGAGATGTCGTGGCCCCAGCATTTCGACGGCAAGGGTTGGAAGAACGCCATCGCCAAGCAGTACGGTATCAGCAGCATTCCTGCTATGTGGTTGGTGGACAAGAAGGGAAACTTGGTGGACATGAACGCCCGGGCCGGACTTGAGGAAAAGGTTAAGCGGTATTTGGCTGAATAGGGGAAGCGTTTCTTTGATAAGCAATCGGCGCGTTTCCCGCCGGTTCGTCGGCGTTTTGTTGGTGTTCGCTTGTCCGGCCTTCGCCGCCGACGAAAAGAAGGAACGAGGCAAGCCGGATCCGGCCATTCCCATGACGGGGAATGCTTTTCGCCCCGTGTTCGTTCGCATGGTGGACCAGCTTTTCCGCAAGGCGGGGGACTACGAGGTTTTTTGTGCCAAGCGGACGGACCTGCCGCGTTCCCGGAACCGGGCGGAGGTACTCCCCCTTTTGAGAGCCAAGGCTGAGGGGGCATGGAAAACGGTGGACCCTTTGGTCGCCGAGTTGGAGAAGGCGGAGAAGTTAAAGGGAGTCCGCAGGTTTTGGATTGTAAACGGTTTTTCCTGCGCGGCTCGTCCGGAGGCGATTCGGAGCTTAGCTGCGAGCGAGGCTGTTTCCTTCGTTTACTTGGATCGTTTCGCCCGTCCGCAGTCCGAGGCGAAACCGATGAGGGAGGCCGAGCTTGCCGCCATGAAGGCCCTTGAGGAAATGAGGCGGAAGAGCCCCGTCGATACGGATGTGAAGGACGCCAAGATTCCGTGGAATCTGCAGGCCCTGCGGGTTCCCGAGGCCTGGAGCGAGGTAAAGACGAAGGGGAGGGGAGCCACGGTGGCGGTGATCGACTCTGGTGTCCTCCCTACGCCTTCGTTGGCCCGGGCCCTTTGGAGGAATCCGAAGGAAACCTTCAATGGCGAGGACGACGACGGCAATGGGTTGGCGGACGATGTCTTCGGCTATGATTTTGCGGTCGGCAACGGTTTCGTTTTGGAAAGCGGGGCCTCAGGTCTAGCTTCGCACGGGAGCGCCTGTGCCGGCATCATCGCGGGGAGGCCTTCTCCAAGGAGCAAGTGGCTTACTGGCGTGGCGCCCGAGGCGGAGTTGATGTTGCTCAAGGGTTCCTTCGACTTGCGGGCTTTGGAGTACTTGCTCGCTCACGGCGCGGACGTCGTTTCCATGAGCTTCATGATCGTGGGGCGTGACCTCGGGCATCTTCGCGGGCTTTACCGGAATGCCTTCGAGCACCTTGGTGCGGCGGGCGTCCTTTCCGTGGGGGGAGCGGGCAACTTCGGGGCGGGGCCGCGGGCGCAACCGGTGGGTAAGCAAATTGGCTTGCCCAAGGACATCCCCTGCGTGGTGGCGGTCGCCGGAGTGAGCAAGGACGGCAAGCTCGTTCCTTTCAGCAGTAAGGGGCCGTGTTTCTGGGACGACATTGCGTTTTTTTCCGATTATCCGAAGAAGGAGCCGCTCGGTAAGCCGGACCTCGCCGCCTTTCCCACAGGTTATCCGGTGTGGACTCGTCCTCCGGGAAGGGTGGCCAAGCTCCGAGGGTGGCGCGAGATCGCCGCCGATGAGGGAGCCTCCTTGGTCGTGGGGCCCGCGGGCAATTCCTTTTCCGGGCCGCATGCGGCGGGGGTGGCCGCTCTTGTGCTTTCGGTGAATCCCGAGCTTAATCCTTGGGAGGTCAAGGAGTTGCTGGAGGCTTCCGCTGTTGACCTCGGGCCCAAGGGGCGTGACTTCCGGACTGGAGCGGGTTTACTCGACGCCCGGGCCGCCGTCGAGGCCGCTCGGAAGTTATCCCGGAAGTGAATGTCTCCTTGTCAAGGGAAGGCGGCTTCCTCAAACGGGGAGGTATGAATCCTTGTCGTGCCTTCTATCTTCTCCTTCTTCATTTCTTTTCGTATGCCTTTCTTGTTGCCGAAAGGCCGGGCGACGCCCTCCTGCGGCACCACTTGGAGCTGGAGACGAAGCGGACGGAGGCCGGCTTTTTCGCTGGGGTGAAGAGCAAGGCGGACTGGTTGGCAAAGAAGGACGCCTACCGGAAGCGTCTGTTCTTTATGCTCGGGCTGGATCCGGCCCGCCCGCGGACTGGCCTGAATGCGACCGTGACGGGGGAGACGAAGGGAGACGGCTTTGTGGTGGAAAAGCTGCACTACCAGTCCTCGCCGGGGCTTTACGTTACCGGTAACCTGTATCGTCCCGCCGAGCGGAAACCGGACGAAAAGTTTCCCGCCGTGCTCTATGTCTGCGGACACGGTCGGGTGAAGAAGGACGGTGTCAGTTACGGCAACAAGGTTCACTACCACCATCACGGGGCGTGGTTCGCCCGCAACGGCTATGTCTGCCTGACCATCGACACTATCCAGCTCGGTGAAATCGAGGGCCTGCACCACGGAATCTACTCCAAGAACATGTGGTGGTGGGCCTCCCGGGGCTACACCCCGGCCGGGGTGGAGGCCTGGAACGGGATACGCGGCATCGACTACCTTCAAAGCCGGCCCGAGGTGGACGGTGAACGGATCGGCGTGACGGGACGTTCGGGCGGCGGGGCCTACAGCTGGTGGGTCGCAGCTTTGGATGAGCGGGTCAAGGCCGCCGTGCCCGTGGCGGGCATCACCTCCATGCGCAACCATGTGCTAGATGGTTGTGTAGAAGGCCATTGCGACTGCATGTTCCATGTCAACGCCGACCGCTGGGACTTCGCCATGCTTCCCGCCCTCGTGGCCCCGCGGGCCCTCCTTATCTCCAACACCGACAAGGACCGTATCTTTCCTCTGGACGGCGTGGTGGAGGTTCACCGCAAGGCCCGCCGCGCTTACGAACTTCTCGGAGCGGGCGGCAACCTCGGCCTCCATATCACGGAAGGCCCCCACAAAGACACTCAGGACCTCCGCGTGCATGCCTTTTCCTGGTTCAACCGCCACCTTAAGAAGCAAAACGCTCTCATCGGGGACCCCGCCGACAAACATTTCCAACCCGAGGACCTGAAGGTCTTCGACAAGCTCCCCGCCGACGAAATCGTCTCCCGTATTCACGAGACCTTCGTGCCCGCGGCTTCCGCTTCTCCCCTTCCCGATTACAACGCCACATGGAACGCCTACCGCAAGCGAACCCTCGCCGCCCTCCGTCAAGACGTCTTTTCAGCTTGGCCTGAGGCACCCGGCGACCTCGCCGTCAAGGAGTACGGTGCCTACGAAGCTCACGGCGTCCGCTTTTCCGCCCACGGCTTCAACGCTCAGGAACCTTGGCGGCTACCACTCTTTTTTTCTCATCGTAAGGGATTGGCCCCCAGGGACTTGTCTCTTGTCGTTCTCAATGTTCTCGACGAAGACGGTTGGCAGGATTTTGTCGCCACCTACGCTCACGCCTTTCCCAAGGCCTTCAATGGCGTGACTGGAAAAAACCTTCCCGAGCCCGACTCCGACGCCTTCGCCGCCGAGCGGCGCATGTTCGCCAACCACACCTGGGGCATGGCCTATGTTCCGCCCCGGGGTATCGGGCCCACCGCGTGGTCGGGCGACGCCCGCAAGCGTCACCACATTCTTCGCCGATTTTACCTCCTTGGCCAAACCTTGGACGGGATGCGGGCTTTCGACGTCCTGCGAGCCGGTCAAGCCTTACGTTCCCTGCCGGGCATTAAGGAGGCGAAAGTGCCCCTCTGGATGCAGGCTCGCGGCGACATGGCATCCAATGTCCTGTACGCCTCCCTCTACCTCCCCGGTGTCATTCGCCTCGATCTCCACGACCTCCCCGCCTCCCATACGGAAGGCCCCCCCTACCTAAACGTCCTTCGCCATCTGGATCTCCCTCAAGCCGTCGCCCTCGCCGCCACCTCCGGAACCCGCGTAGTCCTCTACCAAGCCGAAGCCAAGTACGACCCCTTTCCCAAAAAAGTCGTCCAAGCCCTAAGCTTCGGCAAAAAAGCCTACGCCGTGCGGGAAGCGGTGGAGTAGCATTTGATGGTATAAATCTTCTTGCGCTAAGGATTTTGCGAATAACTGCCGCAGGCAGGCCTGCAAAGTGATGATGATTTCAAACATGAGTGCCACATCCCCCTGCATCGTCCTTCCGTGAGGGCAGGGGATGAACCTGCTTCCCTCCGACCGCCCTTAATTTCTTCAAATGCGGAGACATTTCGGGCCAGGGTAGGGGTTGCTCAATGACCGCAGATGCAGGCGTATTCCTTGTAGCTGCAGGTGGGGCAGCCGGCGAGGTTCAGGTTGAATTTCTCGATGACGGTCTCGGCTTCGGGCGTGGCTTGAATCTGGAGGATTAGGGGGAGGTTGTCTCCGGCTGGGATGGCTCCGTCTGAGAGAAGAGAGTTGCCGTCTGGGACGAAGCGGAGCCGGGTGGGGTCCTCGCGTTTCCCGCCGATGACGTTGACCACTTGTTGGGCTATGGGAACGGCTTTGCCGTCGGTGACGGCGGAGATGCGGACTTTGCGGTCCTCCAGCAGGAGGAACTCCAGGTGCGGTTCGACCGAGGTGACGAGACGTCCGCCATTGGGGCCGGGTTCCGTTTTTTCGTGGGAATGTCCGGAGTCGGGTCCGTGGGAGTGGCCGTGTTCGCCGTGCTCGTCTCCGTCATGGTCATGGTCGTGCCCGTGGTCGTCTCCGCATGAGGTGGCCCAGAGTAGGGCGGCTAGCAGGGCGAGCAGGTGAAGCAGGCGGTGGTGCAGGGACGTGTTCATGGCGTTGGTTTTTGGGTTCCAGGTTGTCGGTTGTCAAGAAGAGGCGGGGGGCGGTTGCTGGAGTTATAGGACTTTACATGGCCTATCTTTATTCAATCTCCTTTTCCTTGGACAGAAGGCGTTCGGCCGGTTTCCGGCCGAGGAGGAGGAAGAGAGCAGGGGTGAGGCCGAGGCCGAGTAGGGTGGAGGAGACGAGGCCGCCGACGATTACGGTGGCGACGGGGGCGAGGATTTCCTTGCCGGGTTGGTAGGCGGCGGAGGTGAGGAGGTGATCTAAATCGAGGCTTTTGAGTTGTTGGAGGAAGGAGACTTCGGGGTTGAGGCCGAAGACGAAGGGGAGCAGGGCGATGCCGGCAGAGAGGGCGGTCATGAGGATGGGCGACAGGCGTTCGAGGGAGCCTCGGGCGATCATGCGGGGGCCGAAGCTTTCACCTTCGTGACTCATGAGGTGGAGGTAGTGGGTGAGGAGCATGATGTTGTTGCGGGCGGCGATACCGGCCACCGCTACGAGGCCCACCAAGGTGCCTACGCTGACTTCCCCTAGCATGTTCTTGGATAGGAGGACGCCGCCGATTAGGGAGAGGGGAATGATGCCGAGCACGAGGAGGACGAGGGTAAAGCTGCGGAACCGCAGATGAAGCAGGACGGCTACGAAGAGCAGGAGGAGGGTGGAGGAGAGGATGATGTTGCGGGTGGCGTCTTGGCGGGCGAGGTATTCGCCTTCATAGGAGAGATCGTAACCGGGGGGTAGTTTTACTTGCTCGGCGACTTTTCGACGGAGGGTTTCGACGGCGGTGGTGAGGTCGCCTGTCAGGGGATTGGCGGAGACCACGAGGCGTCGGCGGTTGTGTTCCCGTTTGATGACGTTGGGGCCTCCCGCCCGGCGAACGTCGGCTATGTAGCCGAGGGGGATGCGTTGGCCGCTTTGGGTGTGGAAGTGGAGAGTTTTGAGGCGTTCGGGGTTTTCCCGCCAAGCGGGAGGGAGGCGGAGGGCGAGGTCGTACTTGCGGTCGTCTTCGTACACTTGGGTGAGTTTTTCGCCGCCGAGGAGGGCGGCGAGCTCTTCGTTTAGGCGTCCCGGGGTTATGCCGTAGGCGAGGGCTCGGCGGCGGTCGACCTCGATGCGCAGCTGGGGCACGGTGGCTTGTTGCTCCATGCGGGCTTCCTTCAGGGCGGGGATGGTGTGGGCGATGGCGGTGATTTGCTCACCGATGCGGCGGAGTTCGGGGAGTTCCGGACCGTATGTCTTGACGGCGATTTTGGCGGAGACTCCGCTGAGCATGTGGCCCACTCTGTCGGAGAGGGGCCCGTTCATGGCGCTGAAGGTGCCTGGGATGGCCGCCATGGCGGCTCGGACGTCTTCGACCACTCTGGCCCGGGTGCGGCCGGCGGAGTCGTCGAACTCCACGTCGAACTCGACGGAGGAGACGGGCACGACGTGGTCGCCTTTTTCGGCCCGGCCGGCTCGGAAGCCGACGGACTTGATTCCTGGAATTCGGAGGAGGCGTTCTTGAGCGACGTGGGCGATTTCGGTGGAGGTCTTGAGGGAGGTGCCGGGGGCGGTGGTGGTGGCAATGAGTAGGGAGGGTTCCCGGAAGGGGGGAAGAAAGTTGCCGCCCATGGAGTGGAAAACGTGGACGGCGTAGCCGAGGAGACCGGCGGAGAGGACGAGGAGGGGGATAGGTTGGGCGAGGGAGAAACGCAGCCAAGTGGTGGAGTAGGCTCGTTTGAGGAGGCGGAGGAGGAAGGCGTCGTCTCGTTTTTCGGAAGATCGCGCCCGGAGGAGGAAGGAGCAGAGGACGGGAATGACGGTGAGCGAGACGAGGAAGGAGGCGGCCATGCTCACGATGGTGGCCGTGGCGATTGGGGCGAATAGGCGCCCCTCCAGTCCTTGCAGGGAAAAGAGTGGGAGGAAGACGAGAATGATGAGTAGGGTTGCGTAGAAGATGGAAGAGCGCACCTCGGAGGAGGCCTCGGCGATGACCCGGAGCTTGGGAAGCGGGTCGGGGGAGGTAGCGTTTTCACGGAGGCGGCGAAAGACGTTTTCGACGTCCACAATGGCGTCGTCCACAACCATGCCTATGGCCACGGCCACGCCGCCGAGGGTCATGGAGTTCACGCCGAGGTCGAAGAGGTCGAAGATCAAGGCGGTGATGGCGAGGGAGAGGGGAATGGCCGTGAGGGTGATGAGGGTGACTCGGAGGTTGAGCAGGAAGAGGAGGAGGACGAGGGCGACCATAAGGCCGCCGTCCCGGAGGGCGTGGACGAGGTTGCCGATTGAGAGGTCGATGTAGTCGGCTTGACGATAGAGTGGCAGGAGTTCGGCCCCGGGGGGGAGGGAGGCTTGTAGTTCATCGAGGGCTTTCTCGACTTGGGCGGTGAGGGCGAGGGTGTCGAAGCCGGGGGACTTCCGAACGCTGAGTATGACGCCGGGGGAGCCGAGACTGGCGTTTGCTTCGGCGGGGTTTGCGGCAAGGTGTTGGCGGGCGTTTCCGGTGGAGGCGACGGGGTGGACGGCGTGGCGGTGCCCTAGGCCTGCGTCGCCGCGCATTGGTTCGGCGTCCCAGAGGACTTCGGCCACGTCGGCGATGCGGACGGGGCGGTCGTTGCGGTGTTTCACGATGACGTTTCCGATTGCTTCGGGGTCGGCCGTCATGGCGAGGTTCCGCCCCATGGTTTCGAGGGCGCCTTCGTCGAGAAAGCCTCCCGTTGTATTCTTGACGGAATTGGCGGCGGCTTGCCGGAGCTGGTCGTAATTGATGTCGTGGCGGAGCATTTTCTCGGGGTCGGGGCGCACTTGGAGTTGGCGGACGCCCCCGCCCATGGTTTGCACTTCTGCAATGCCGGGGATGGCGAGGAGGCGGCGGCCAACCACCCAGTCGGCGTGTGTTCGCAGTTTGCGGGGAGAGTGGGAGCCCGTGGGGTCGCGCAGGCCGACGAGCATGACGTCTCCCATGAGCGAGGTAACAGGCATGAGGTGCGGGCGGATGCCTTCGGGGAGGTCGTCCCGGACGGAGGAAAGGCGCTCCTGTACGAGCTGGCGGGCTTGGTAGATGTCGCTCCCCCATTCGAACTCGATGAAGACGAGGGAGAGGGAGACGTCGCTGGTGGACCGTATCCTGTTCACGCCGGAGACGCCCATGAGGGTGTTCTCGATAGGGATGGTCACCAGTGTTTCCACCTCTTCGGGGGCGTGGCCGGGGGCTTCGGTGAGTAGGATGACGGTGGGCTTGGTTAGGTCCGGCAATACGTCCACGGGCAACTCCAGAGCTTTTTTCACCCCAAGGAAGAGGAGGGCTGCCGCCACCGCCAACACGAAAGCGCGGCGGGCGAGGGAAAGGCGTATTAGCGCGTCGAGCATTGGAGGAAAAGGGAGGTCGGGTCAGGAGTCAGAAGCCGGTTCGTCGTCGGGTTTTTCTGCAGGGGCGGCAGGTTCGGACGAGTCTGCCGGCTCAGCTTCCTTCCGCCGGGCCAGCAAGCGCTGGCTTAAGAAGGCGGCGAGCAAGGTGACCCCCGCACCATACCAGAGCAGAGCGGTTTGGAGGGTGGCGGAACCTGTGGAGCCTCCCGAAGCGGCTTGCAGTTCCGCTTCCTTTTCCTTGCGACGCGCTTCTCGCTGGGCCGGGGTCATTTCGGAGCCGTCCTCGTTATGTTCGTGGCCGTGGTCGGCGTCGAGTTTCTCCTTCAGTGACATTCCCGAGGAAGGATTGGTGAAGGCGAGGAGGTAGGAGCCTCGGGTCACCACCTCGTCTCCCGGAAATAGCCCGGAGAGGACTTCCACATGGGCGTCATTCTCCTCCCCGAACACCACGGGCACCTTGTGGAAGGAGTGGGCCAACTCGAAGTCCTTGACAAAGACGATCCTGTTGGCGGGGTCTCCTTGCACTGCTGCGCGCGGTACGCTCATCACTTGCTTGCGGGCAGCGGTGACGATGGAGAACTCCACTCGCATGCCTGGGAGCAGGTCGCCCCCGGCGTTGTCCAAGGGGAAAATGGCCCTGAGGGCGCCGGCCTCTCGGTCGGCCTCTGCCCGGAATCGGAGAAGGCGGGCCTTCCGAACGGTTTCACCGAGGGCGGGAATGCGTATCCTGGCGAGGGTTCCGGCCATCACGGAGGCGGTTTGGGTTTCGGGTATCGTGGCGATGGCCCAGAGTGTGGAGTGGTCGGAGACGTCCATCAGCTCGCGCTCGGGCGTGACGGGTTCCCCGAGGCGGACGTGAGAGCGGATGACAACGCCCGACCGGGGCGCCCGCAGGTCGATGACGGGGGGCGGGTCTCCCGGTTGAAGGCTTTCCACCCGGGCGAGAACTTGGTCCTTCTCCACAAGGTCGCCCTCGATAGCGTGGATGCTCGCTATCCTGCCGGGAATGCG
>CAXGVD010000043.1:0-11390 GCA_964012695.1 uncultured Opitutia bacterium | reverse complement strand
GCGGGCGACCCAGAAAAAGATGATGTCGGGGCCGGTGACGAGGGCGGAGGTGGGGTAGAAGGCAGCGAGGTCCTGCTCGGCCATGGCTTCCTTCTCGGGCCATCCTAGGGTGGCGAAGGGCCAGAGCCAGGAGGAGGCCCAGGTGTCGAGGACGTCCTCGTCCTGCGTCCAGTTTTGGGGGTCGGGCGGACCGTCTGCGGAGACGTGAAGGTTGGCGGGGTCGGTGGGGTCCGCGTCCTTTTTGTACCACACGGGTATGCGGTGTCCCCACCAGAGTTGACGGGAGATGCACCAGTCCTTGATGTTGTCGAGCCAGTGCAGGTAGGTCTTGCTCCAACGTTCCGGAAAGTAGCGGATAAAGCCTTCGGATACGGCCCGCTTGGCTTCCTCCACGCGGGGGTAGCGGAGGAACCATTGCTCGGAGAGGCGGGGCTCCACGGGGACGTCCGCGCGTTCCGAGTAGCCGACATTGTTGGCGTGGGTTTCCACATCCACGAGGTCGCCTTGCTCACGGAGTTTTTCGGCCGCGGCCTCGCGGGCCTCGAAGCGGTCCATGCCGGCGAAGTCCGGACCTGCGAGTTCGTTTAGGGTTCCGTCCGGGTTCAGAACGTCGACGATGGGGAGGTTGTGACGCTCGCCGATTTCGAAGTCGAGTTGATCGTGTGCCGGAGTGATTTTCAACATGCCTGTACCAAAGTCCTTTTCTACGGCGGAATCGGCGATGATGGGAATCTCGGCGGGTTGAAGCGGGCGCCGGACGTGTTTGCCTTGGAGCGTGGACCAGCGCTCGTCGTCGGGGTGGATGGCGAGGGCGACGTCGCCCATGATGGTCTCGGGGCGAGTGGTTGAGACTTCCAGGTAGGAACCGGGGTCCTCAACGATTTCGTAGCGGACCTTGTAGAGCTTGCTTTGCTGCGGCTTCATGATGACCTCCTCGTCCGACAGGGCGGTGAGGCTGACGGGGCACCAGTTGACCATTCGTTTGCCGCGGTAGACGTATCCGCGCTGGTAGAGCTTGACGAAGGCGTGGAGAACGGCCCGGGAGTAGTCCTCGTCGAGGGTGTGAACGGTGCGCTCCCAGTCGCAGGAACTGCCAAGCTTACGGAGTTGCTTGAGGATGATGCCCCCGTGCTTATCCCGCCACTCAACGGCACGTTCGAGGAATTTTTCCCGGCCCAGGTCGTGCCGGTTCAAGCCTTCTTCGCGGAGTGTCCGTTCCACCTTGGTCTGGGTGGCGATACCCGCGTGGTCTGTGCCGGGAAGCCAGAGCACGGAGGCACCATGCTGGCGGGCCCGGCGGGCGAGGACGTCTTGAATGGTGTTGTTGAGGACGTGGCCCATGGTGAGCACGCCCGTGACGTTGGGTGGCGGGATGACTATAGAATAGGTGTCGCACCCCGCGACGGGTTTGCCCGCGAAGCAACCGTCTTGCTCCCATTGGGCGTAGAGGCGGTCCTCGACCTCGCTCGGGTCGTAGGCTTTGGGAATATCGGTGGCGTCGCTCATGCTTCCGAAGAAAGCCGCGAAATCTTACCGAAGTCGCCGGGAATGGCCAGCAAAAGCGCGGGTTCTGCCTTTTTGGAAGAGCTTGGCGTTTTTCTTTTTGAAGAAGGGGGTGAGGAGTAGACCGGCGGCGAAGCCTCCGAGGTGAGCGGCGATGGCCACGCCGCCGGCTTCGTTCATCGAGGCGGGAAAGGCGAGGACTTGCTCGGCTACCCAAAGGCCGAGCACGAGGTAGGCGGGGATGTAAAGCGTGCCGATGAAGAGGAGAAACCAGTAGAAGACGCGAACGTTGGCCCGGGGAAAGAGGAGTAGGTAGCCTGCGATTACGCCCGAGATGGCCCCGGAGGCGCCGACCATGGGGATGTTGGAGTTGGGATCCGCCAGTCCTTGGGCCACTGCCGCGGTCATGCCGCAGGTGAGGAAGAAGAGGAGGAAGCGGGGTTTGCCCATGGCGTCCTCGACGTTGTCTCCGTAAAGATAGAGGAAGAGCATGTTGCCAAGGATGTGGGCGATGCCTCCGTGGCTGAACATGGAGGTGAATATGGTGACCCACTCCCATAGCAGGACGCCTGTGTCTTGGTAGGCGAGCTGATTGAAGAAGGTTCGGGGGATGAAGCCGTATTTAGAGAAGTACGCGGCGTGTCCTTGTGCGTCGAGCGGCAGTTGCCACGCGAAGAATACCCAGAGGTTGGCCGCGATGAAGAGCCAGGTGAGGACGGGAAAGCTCTTGGCTTCGTTGTCGTCCTTGTAGGGGAGGAAGAAGAGCATGACCGGGATAGCCTTGAGTTTGCCGTGGCCAAACCCGGTCGGGTGTTGCTCGTCAGGCCGCTCGGGCGGTTTGCCCCAGCTCGCTGCGCCACAACTTAAGGGGGAAGTAGGCGAGGCCGATGAGGAGGAGTTGGAGGGCGATGAAGCGCATGAGCCATTGGAAGCCGGCGTCGGAAAAGCCGTAGGAGTGTAGGCCTTCCTGCAAAAGGTTGGTGCCGAACCAAGACCAAGCGGTGACGATGTTTCCGAAGATGGAGAGGGCGGCTATTCCTCGCTCTTTGGCGAAACCTCCCCAGCGGGAGTGGAGGACGATGGCGCTCCAAATGACTATGATGAGGGCTCCGTTTTCCTTTGGGTCCCAGCCCCAGAATCGGCCCCAGGATTGGTCCGCCCAGATGCCGCCCAGCATGGTGCCGACAAAGCTGAAGAGGACGGCGAAACAGGTAACGCCGTAAATCATGGAGTTGATGGAACGGGCGGTGGCTTTGTCGAAGTTGCGGTCGAGGATTCCCCGAAGAACATAGAGGATGCCGAGGACGCCGGCCACGAACATGGCGACGTAACCCAAGGTGATGGCGACGACGTGGGTGGCGAGCCAGAGGTTGGTGTCGAGGACGGCTTGGAGCATTTCCATGGTATCTCCGTCCATGGCGAGGCCGTGGGCTATGAGGAGGGAGACGAAGCCGACTACTGCGGCGGAGGCGGCTCCGATGCCGTTGCGGTGGAGGCGTTCGAATAGTAGGCCGAAGCAGACGGAGCCCCAGGAGATGAAGATGGCGGAGGAGTAGAGGTTGGTGACGGGGGGGCGGCCTTGTATCCAGATGCGCAGGAGGAGGGCAACGGTGTGGAGGACCAGGGCTACGGCGGCGATGCCGAGTGCCGATTTCCGCAGGGGTTCGGGCCAGAAGAGCCAGGAAAGGAAGACGAGGATGAGGGAAACTAGGTAGAGGGCCATGCAGGTGACGAAGGGCTGGACGCGGTTGAAGAGGTGTTCGGGACCGAGGTTCTTGAAGTCGTGCCACTGGGCTTGGGCGACGCCGGCGAAGTCTTGGTAGAGGTTGGCCGTTATTTGATTGAACTCGACGGCTTGGCCGGTTTGGTGAGCGGAGGCGAGGGCGGCGTAGGTCTGCACGTAGGAATTGAGTCGACCGACTTTCTCTGGGGCGGCGTTCTCTGCTTGCCCGCGGGTTTGGAGGAGGGAATCGGGCAAGGTGGTCCAGTCGATGTGATGGAGGGTGGCGTTTTCGATGCTGGCGTCGGGTTTGCCGAAGAGAATGACCCAGCCGAAGGCGAGGGAGGCGGCGAGAATTCCTGCAGAGACCCCGGCGACGTTGTTCCCTCTTTTCTTCCGAAAGCTGCGGAAGAGCCCGTAGGCGATGGCGAGGATGGAGAGGTAGGCTGCGGTGTCTATGAGGACGGAGCGGCCTTCGTGGCGGTTTGTGAGGCCGGCGGAGGTGGGAGAGTCCACGGACTTGATCAGTTTTTCCCGGAGTTGGTTTTCCCGCCAGATGCCGCGGAAGGTGGAGAAGGTGCCTATTTTGACTTGGTCCTGAGCCTTGAGGAAGGTGGCCAAGTTTCCGTTTTTTGCGGTGAGAGTGGCGTTGATGTCATTATCAGTCTGAGCGATGGACACGGTGCCATTAAAGTCTTTTGGCGGGATGATGCCCATGGGAGCAAAGCGGGCTTGGGCTTGTAAGAATGGGTCGCCGGCTCGGAAGCGGTCCAAGCGTTGTAGGAGGTCGGGGTTTTCCTCCATGTACCGGAGCATGATGTTTTCGTTTTGCAGGGCGCCTTCGGCGATCAGCTTTTTGCGGAGTTCGAGCACGGTGAGGTCGTTCTCGTAACCGGGGTCGAAGAGGTCGGGGCGGGCGATGGGGAAAAATACGTTTTTGAGTTGGTCATAGAGAGTGACGGCTTCGTAAAGGTCTCCAAGCTTGCGTTGGTAGGGGGTGTACTTCTTGGGGTTGGGGCCCGGGTCGAGCTTGCCGTTTTGATTCAGGTCTTCTCCCGCGTCCAAGGCGCCGTTGCGGTTGAGGTCTTCGCCCAGTTTGATGGAGCGGATGACTTTTTCGACCTTGGTGACCTTAGCGATTTTTTCGTTCAACACCTCTTGTACTTTCTCACTAAGCGGGATTAGGCGGTCCCGAAGGTCGGCCCTTTCGGCCTCGGTGGCGTCGGGTTTGTCGCGGAGGAATGCCTTCACTTCGTCGTTGATGGAGTCTAGTTTGGCCCGATGCATGGCGATTTCGTCGGCGAGGAAGAGGTCGTTGAAGGAAAAGTATTTGGCTTGTCCGGGTTTGAAGCCGAAGAGGCCGAGGACTTCGGGGTGGTCGATGCGAAATACCTTAAGGTCGTCGGCCTTCGTTTCGTCGGGTTTGTCTCCCAAGGTAAGTCGGGCAAACCATTCGATGGCAGGCAGGTAGCGGGGTGCTTGCTTGCCGTGAAAGACTTTCTCGGCGAAGGAGATTTCGGGGCCATCGGGCACGGTTTGTTTGCCCCGCATGACGAGGAGGGCATTGCGGGCGATGGTGTCGAGGGGTTTAACCCGGCCTTTCATTTGAGCGGGAAGGGCACCGAAGGAGGAGTAGTCGAAAGCTCCCTCGTTTGCGGGGGGGCGGAGCTTGCTAAGGGCGTAGAGTGCGAAAAGGATGGTGAGAAGGATGGGCGTCCATTTGGCCGCCTTGGCTCCGAAGGTGGCGGTAGGCTCGTCCGCGGAGGAGGATTCTGGTTCTTTGTTCGCGCTCATGCCGCGGCCTTTCTTTCCTGTCTGCGGGCGAATCCCAATAGGTGGTATGCGAATTGGAGTGTGAGCCCGAGACCCACCAAGGTTACGCCGAGGTAGGGAAGGATGCTGCCGGGGTTGCGGACCACTTGGAGGCGGGTCTGGGTCTCTGTTGTGGCGTCGAAGCCCGCTTGGTAGAAGACCGTACCCTCCAGGTTGAGAGGGTGGTTCATGTAGATGCGGGTCGAGCGTGGTTGCTCGCCGGGGAAACGCAGGACGACGTCGCTGGAATAATCCTTGGGCTTGTCCGTGCCGGGGTAGCGGAGGAAACGGAAGTCGGTCAGCTCGATTTCATAGGGATAGTGATACCGTTTGGGGCGCATCTCGATGCGATATTTTTTACCCGCGTGGGTGAAGGGGGCGGGGAGGTAGCCGGAGGCGTTGAGCAAGGCGGAGACGAAGAAGACTCCGATGGGGGTGTTAGGGGCTTCGGCGGGAGCGAGTTCCACCAAGGCCGCCCGAAAGTTGCGTCGGTCTGCCTCGAAGGTCTCGGGGGAATCTATTGGGGTCACGGTTTCCCGTCGTCCGTTCCTGTTGCGCGTTTCATAGGCGGTTTGGTTTTTGTCTGGGTCGGGTACTGCGAGGTCCGCGTTCTTGTAGAAGCGTTTAACCTTGAGGACGAAGGGGAAGCGGGCATCCTTCGCGGCGAGGTCGATGGTGGGAAGAGGTGGTAGCTCTGTGGAAAAAAATCGGGAGATGCGTGAGCCTATGCCGTCGGGGAGGGGGTCGAGAAAATCGGCGGGCACGCTGAGAATATGGTCTTGTGCTGGGTCGGATTCATCGACGAGTACGAATTCGTCGAGATGGAAGTCGGTGGAGTAGTTGGCGGCGTTGCCTTCGTCGATCACCATCATGCTTTCGACTTCGGTGAGGTCGGTCACGAGTTCGCTCACAAGCATGAGCATGAGTCCGCCATGCAGGGTCCAAATTCCGGCAAATCGCGGAGCGATGGGATAGCGGAACAAGGCGGCCATACCCAGATTGAGCAGGAGCAAGCCGCCTAGCAGGTAGCCTCCCGGCAAGGGTACGGGGAGTGCGGCGAGGGTGAAGGGCAGTTGCCCCTCCAAGGAGATGGAGGCGAGTTCAGGGTCCTTCTCATCCGAGGCGGTGGAATTGCCGTCTCCATAATAGTTAGCGAATTCCTTCTTGTCGGGCGGATCGAGGACCGAGTCCGGAAGGATTGCGGCGTAGCCATTCTTAAACTCGTCCTTGGACAATGCTGTTTTGATTTCCTTGACCGTGTGGTAGCGAAGGTCCGGGTCCGGCTTGAGGTAGCCAGCGGAGCCCTCAAAGACGGCGTTGATTTGCTCGTGGAATGTATTGTCAATGAATCCGAGAAAGCGGTAGTCCTTGAGTGCGGGGTCGTTCAAGGCGATGGATTCTCGATTCTTCGCTAATTCGTTCTCGGGGTGGGTGATGAGGGCCATGCTCGTGCCGTAGGGCCATTCTTCAGGATATTCCCAAACCGCGAAGAAGGATTCGAAGTAGACTTCCTGAGCCTTATTGATCCCGATGTTCGGCTGGTCCAGCGTGCCGAAGAAGACGAGAGCCAGTGAAAAGGCCAGCAGGGTGACCGTCAACTTGAGCGAGGTCAGGACGCGAACCACCGGATTCTTCTTCCAACGCTTTCGCCAATCTGTGTCGGGAGGGCTCATTCGTCGTGGGAATGGTTGTGGTCGGGTGCGGCAAGGGTGCCGTTTTGCTCCGGGGCGGCGGTGAGGGAGCTGCCATTGTTTTCAGGGGCGTCGTGGTTGTGGTCGGCATCTTCGCCCGTGGTTTGGTTGTGGTCTTGGACCTCAGGAATGTTGTGGTTTGGGGCGGCGTGCTGATGTCCGTGGTCGTGCCCCGTGTGGTCGTGTCCGTGGTGGGCGTGGGCGAAGGTGACGGAGCCAAAGAATTGTTTGAAGTTGGCTTCCTCTCGCTTGGCCAAGGCGGCGTCTCCCATGACCTTGAAGAACCAGCGTTTGTCCTTCGCCGTAAAGGTGAGGACGCGAAGCGCTTGTCCAGTTTCTTTGTTTTCGGCTCGAACGAGGCGCGCAGGCAAGTCGTCCACCTTCATTTCGGATACATAGGCGTCTAGAGCTTCTTCTCCATTCACCTCGACGCCGATTTGCCCCAACCAACGTTTTACGTTCGCCGCCAAACCACCCGAGTCGCCGGGCAGGGCGCTCACGGAGACATCGAGGGCGGAGCCGTTATCGTCAGTCACCGCATAACTGCCCAGCCGCATGGCGGAGGCTTCGACGCGTTGCCAGGAGGCGGGAGCCTGCCAACTTGGCACCTCGCTCGTTTTCACGACTTTGGGAATCGAGTAGGAGGTGATTTCGTCCGAATCGCTGCAAGCAGCAAGTGTTCCGAGAACGAATACCGCCCCAAGGGCACCGCCGAGGTGAAAGTCGAATAACAAGGAAGGTTTCACGATGTCGAATCAGCTTAAGGAAAACAAGTTGGGAGGCAACTGGCTAGGTGCGAAAATCAAGCCCCACACTTGAAGAGGGCGACGTCTCCGTCCACAAAGACGTATTCCTTCCCCTCCAGTCGCCATTTGCCCGCGTCACGGGCGGCTTGCATGGAACCAGCGGCCATCAAGTCTTCGTAGGAGACGACTTCCGCCTTGATGAAATTCTTCTCGAAGTCGGTGTGGATGACGCCGGCGCATTGTGGAGCAGTCATGCCCTTGGTGAAGGTCCATGCCCGGGCTTCCTTCTCTCCCGCCGTGAGGTAGGAGGCCAGGCCGAGCAGCTCGTAGGTGGCCTGGATTAGGGTGGATACGCCGGAGTCCTTCACGCCCATGGCCTCCAGATATTCGGTCGCTTCCTCGTCCTCCAGTTCGGAAAGTTCCTCCTCCATCTTGGCGGAGACCACGCAACTACCGGCGTCCTGTTGGTTGGCCGCCCACTCGCGCAATGTCTCAGCGTGGGCGTTGCCGCTCGGGTCCGCCACGTCCTCCTCCTTCACGTTGCAGGCGTAGAGCATGGACTTGGCGGTGAGCAGGAAAAAGCCCTTAAGGCGGGCGCGCTCGTCCTCGTCCATGCTAAGCAGGTTTGCGGGCTTGCCCTCGTCCAAGTGCGGCCCGAGCCGTTCCAGCAAGGCCACGTTGGCGGCGGCGTCCTTGTCCTGCCCGCGGGCCTTCTTGAGGTTCTTTTGAAGCTGGCTTTCCACAGACTCTGCGTCCGCCAGCACCAACTCCGTCAAGATCACCTCCGCGTCCCGCACGGGGTCAACGCCTCCCATATTGTGAATCACGTCCTCGTCTTCGAAGCAGCGCACTACGTGTACGATGGCGTCCACCTCCCGCACGTTGGCCAGAAACTTGTTGCCCAGCCCCTCGCCCTTGCTGGCGCCCTCCACCAAGCCCGCTATGTCCACCATCTCGATGGCGGCGGGGATCACGGCGGCCGCCTTCACCATCTTGGCCAGCGGAGCCAAACGTTCGTCCGGTACCTGCACCACGCCCACATTAGGGTCTATGGTGCAGAACGGATAGTTCGCCGCCTCCGCCTTGCGACTCTTGGTCAAGGCGTTGAAAAGCGTGCTCTTGCCTACATTAGGCAAGCCGACGATTCCAGCTCTCAGCATGATGAGAAAAAGCGGAAAAGCATGAAGAACACGCGAACGGGGGTCAAGGGGAAGAGCGTTATTAATGGCAAGCCGGCTTCTACCTTCTATGCAACTTTTGTGCGTCCGGGGATGTTCCTTGTTCGACGTTTGGGCTGCGAGTCTTTTTGTCGATTCCTTATGAAGTTTGTTCTTTTTACGTTTTGTTTGTTCGTAATGCTCGGTTCCTTGTCGCTTCAGGCTAAGTGGCCCTCTTGGCGCGGGCCAACCAACGATGGCGTGAGCATCGCCAAGAACCTGCCCGACGTCTGGAGCGAATCCGAAAACGTGCTCTGGAAATTTCCTTTGCCCGCGGCTGGTTCCTCCACGCCCATCGTGGTGGAGGACAAAGTATTGGTGACGGTCGAGCGCGACAGGGCCGTTCACCTCCTCTGCATCAGTACGATGGGCAAAGAGCTGTGGACCCGCAAGGTTTGCGAGACAAACGGCAAAGGAAACGGTGAGCGCACCAACGCTTCCTCCTCGCCGTCCTCCGACGGGAACAAGATATTTGTCACCACGGGAACGGGAGAAGTAGTGGCCTTCGACTTTTCGGGTAAGGAGCAGTGGCGTTTCAACGCTCAGGAACGTTACGGCAAGTTCCGCTACGGGTTCGGCTTTCACTCCACCACCTTGCTCCACGAGGGACGCCTTTACCTGCAACTTATTCACACGGCGGCTCAAGTGGTGGTGAGCGTCGATTCCTTCACGGGCAAGGAACTCTGGAAGGTGGAGCGCAAGAGTGACGGTGTGGCCGAGTGCCTACATTCCTACGCCTCTCCCATGGCACATAGGCACGGGGACCTGAACATCCTCGTCACCCACGGCAACGACTACTGCATCGGCCATGACCCCGAAACGGGGAAGGAGCTATGGCGCGTCGCGGGCCTCAATCCCAAGGATCGCTACAACCGCACTCTACGCTTCGTGGCTTCTCCCGTTGCGAGCAAGGGAGTGCTGGTGGCCCCTTCAGCGAAGAATCGCGGCGTGTCCGTGGTTCGCCTGTCCGAAGCCAAGGGTCTGATCGAGCAAGGCGGAGCGGGGGAGCTGTGGCGCATGGACCGAGGTACGACCGATGTTACATCGCCCCTCCTTTACGAAGGTCTTCTCTACCTTTGCAAGGAGAACGGCACTGTCCTCTGCCTGGACGCCAGTACGGGCGAACAACAATATCAAGAACGCTTCCACGGCCAAACCTACCGAGGTTCGCCCGTGGCGGCCAACGGACGCATACTCTTCACCGCCCGCGACGGCACCTTTACCGTGCTCAAGGCGGGTAGGGCTTACGAAGTCATCGCCAAGAACAAGCTCGACGACCAGTTCACTGCCTCCCCAGCCATCGCAAACGAACGCCTTTACCTTCGAGGCTACAAGCACCTCTACGCCATCGGCAAGAAGTAGTTGGGTGACTTCTTGTCCGTGCGTTGCAAAGAAAACTTAGCCACGGCCTTCGTTGGGAACTTAGCTTGCATCTAAGTATTTTTTCGGCCCATTAACACGCGTTAGAACACCGCCGAGGACGGAATTCGAACAGTCTTAGTTCTGCCTCTTGAGTAGTTTGACGCCCTATTGGAAGTCCTTCGAGGACTTTCCGTACTTGCGCAGAGTGTAGCGGGTGGGCCTTCCTTCCCTTGTTTGGAAAAGATAGAAAGGTTGGGTTAGGAACTACGACCGCTGGGTTGTCAAAAACTGGTCTGATCCGTAGAACCCTATCTATCTCGGGCTATCCACTATCGAGGGTCTACGCAATCGACTACTGAATCCGGATTGTGGAGTTCGCAAAGCTTCGGCACCGAAGAGAAGCATGCCGATAAGACCGTTTATATCTCGTAAGCTGGTCTTGCCACTTGAGCTGGGTTGAGCAAAACTCCATGAACATGAAGCCCTATCGAATCCGATCGTTCTTTCTTTTCGTCTCGCTTGCCTTCGTTTTGGGGGCGGCTTCAGCCTTCGGGGCGAAGCGTCCCAACGTGGTTTTCTTGGTTTCGGAGGACAATTCCGTTCACTACCTGCGGCATTACGGGGCGGAGTTCGGGGCGATGCCCGTCGTGGAGAAGCTGGCGGCGGAGGGGCTGACCTTCAATCACGCCTTTTCCAACGGGCCCGTTTGCTCGGTGGCGCGTTCCACCTTGGCCACGGGGATCTTGGCGCCCCGGGTGGGCTTTCAATACCACCGCAAGTCTGCCGTTGCGAGCTTGCCCAAGGGGCTGAGGCCTTGGTCCGCCCTTCTTCGGGAAGCGGGCTACTACTGCGCCAACAATTCCAAGACGGACTACAACTTCTCCGCCACCAAGGGCTCAGGGGCGGCGTGGGACGCGTCTTCCAGAAAAGCCTCTTGGCGCAAACGCCCGAGCAAGGAAACGCCCTTCTTCTTCATGCAGTCCTTCGCCGTGAGCCACGAAAGCTCGCTTCACTTTCCCGCCAAGCTTATGCAGACCGAGAAGACCAAGACGCCCGCCGCCAAGGTGACTCTTCATCCCTATCATCCCGACACCTCCACCTTCCGTTACACCCACGCCCGTTACTTCGACCGCGTCGGCGTGGCGGATGCCCAAATCGGGGCGGTGTTGGAAAAGCTCAAGACCGACGGTCTCCTCGAAGACACCTTCATCTTTTACTTCGGCGACCATGGCGGCGTCCTTCCGCGCGGCAAGGGCTACGCCTACGAGAGCGGCCTCCACGTGCCCCTCGTGGTCCGCATTCCCGAGAACTTCAAGCACCTCGCCGACCACGAACGCGG
>CAXGVD010000042.1:0-11438 GCA_964012695.1 uncultured Opitutia bacterium | reverse complement strand
CACCTTGAGGATGGAGCCGTGGTGCCGGCCCATGCGTTCGAAGCTGCGCCCGCCGCCGCGCACCGGGCTGCCGAAGGCGAAGTAGAAGTTGCCCTGCGGGTCGGTGTGCAGGTCGAAGCAGAAGGCGTGGAAGCCGCTGGTGAGGTCCCAGTCGTTGTTGAAGTTTTCGTAGAAGTCGGCCTCGTCGTCGCTGTTTAGGTCGTGGAAGCGGGTGATTTGGTCGTCAGCCACGGTGTAAACGATGTCGTCCACGATTTTGAGGCCGAGCGGTTCGTGGAGGCCGGCGGCGTAGCGTTTCCAGACGAGGTTTTGGAGGGAGTCGTCGATGTTGCGGACGAGCCAGACATCACCGTCCCAAGTGGAAACGGCGGCCGACTTGCCATCATGGAAGAAATCGAAACCACCGATCCGCATGGGCATGCCGTAGGGGTTGTTGTAAGGGACGGTGAGGCGGTCGAGGACGTAGGCTTTTTTCTCGGTGGAGACTTCGCCTTGGGTGGATACCGTTTCCTTCCAGCGTGTGGGGCCTCCCTTGGTGAGGGGTAGGAGGTCGGCGGGGGAGGGGAGGGTGTCGGCGAGAGCGTTGGCGTCTCCCCGGGCGTAAACCACTTGGAATGAGATAGCACCCTTGAAGGCGGGAAGGAGCAACAGGTTGGCACCGTCCGAAGTTTCCACCTTTGCGCCTTTCGGAGTGCGGACGAGGGCTACGGAGCAACCCACGGCCACGTCGGAAAGCACGAGGGTCTTGGGCTTGCCGTCGCCTTCGATGCGGAAGGTCCGGACGATGGCCTTGGCCTCGCCCTTTTGATGAAGGCTTGGGGACTCCAAAACTTGGGCGCCTCCCACGGAATACTTGAGAACCACGCGGTCTCCGTGAACATAGTGTCCGCCGAATTTGCTCCACTCCCGGGGCAATGGGCCGAGCGGCGGATACTTACCCTCGCGGGGGTCGGCCAGCTTCCCGGCGGGCGAGGCCCAGCCTGGAACGGCCTGAGTCACGAAGACTTTTTCACCCGCGTGAGAAGGGAATCTGCCGTGGCTCCCCGTGAAGGGCAAACCCTCCAACTTGAGGCCGCCCTTGGTCCAGCCCGCCGCCATCCGGAGGGTGTCTCCGTCGAAGACCACGCAGGCGTCACCCTTTTCGTCCAACCGTATGACGAGGGCCCGAAAGGACACGTTGCTCCCCTTGGCGTCTCCGCCCAACCTGACCGCCGTGCCCACATAGGAACCGAACTTGCTCGGCACGCCCTGAAGAGCGTTGCAGGCGGTCAAACCTGCAAAGGTGGCGGCGGCCAAGCCCCGCAGGCGTTGCGTCAAAGAAAACAACCCGGAAAAACAAAGAGTCTCGCGCATAGCTGCGGAACCCTACGAGAAGCCTGGATGAGGTCAACCTGCGTAACGGTTTCCGAATAAGGTCGTGGAAGAGAGATGGTGGCGCGTGGGGAATGTTCAATCGCCGAGTTTGTCGGCTCGCTTATGGTCTCGCTCCATATTTTCCTCAATCCAGCGGGCCAAGGTGCTGCTTCCGCGACCATAGCCTCCGGGAAGAGGTCGCAGGTCTCGGGTTTGCCGGCGGGGCGGGGGACCCCAATGCTTGGGAAAGGGTTTTTTCGCTCCCGGCTTGATAGGAAGGGGCAGGGGACGGGGCGGCTTGACGGCAGCAGGCGCTTTCGGGTGTGGCCCTTTGGGACCGTAAAGCATGTCGTACACTTCGCGCGGTTGGCGACGTTGCCCCGTTCGTTCGTTGAACCACGGCGTGCCTCCCGTGAAAACCATGCCCGATGGAATCTTCTTCCCGCCCGCGAGCCATTCCTCGTATGTCGGAACGCCCGGACGTTTGCCGGTGGAGGGTTTTCTGCCTCTCAATACGGCCAGTTCCTTTTCAAACCCGGCGAGCTTGGCGAGGAACTTCTTGTGTCCTTCGGGCGTGAAGCGGGCTCTTTTGGCCAAATCCTTCAGGGCGGCGATGCGCTGTTCTAGTTCTCGGATGTGGGCTTGATTGTCTTTCGCGGCCTGTTCGGCGGGGACGTTCAGTTTGATGGAGGTGACGTTCACGCCTTTTGTCGGGGCGTCGTCGGCTATGTGCCCGTCCTGCAGGTAGCAGGCGAGGAGAAGTCCCTGCTTGTCGAACCGCAGGCCGAGGCGGTGAAAGGGCGGAACGGGCTTGGCGAGGATGAGTTGGGCTTCTTCGTAGAGCTGATCGAGCGTCTTAGGCGGATGTCCTTCCTTGTGAGAACCTAGCGTCTTGCCCTTTTCGGACCAACTCTTTCCTTGCGGTTCGGCGGGAACTTGGCCGGGAAGGACGGGACGCGGACGTCCGGAGAACGCCTTGAAGTGCCTTTCGGCCACTTGGCCGTTCCGCGCGATGACGACAGTTTCGTGGCCAAACCCCACCCAACTGCTCCAGCGCTTCGTATAGGAGTAGTTGCCTCCGCACTGTTTTTTCAGGCGAAGCCACCTGGCGAGGCTTTCCTTGAGGCGAGCTTGCTTGCCTTCATCGACTTGTCCCTGATCCCTCGGAGGGGCGGGAGCGACCGGGTCCGGGGCGGCAACGGGAGCCACAAGCGGCGGAGCAGCGATGACCGGCGGAGATTCCGCGAGGACTTGACTGGCGAAGAAAGAAGTGCTGAGGATGACGGGCAGGATGAGGGCGGGCGAGGTCGTTTTCATGTCTGAAACCTGAGGGACGAAGGGTCTAGATGCAAACGGAAAGAACCCACCCACGGTATGGCGGGGAAGGGTAGAGGCGGGCAGGAAGGTCCGCTTCCTGTCCTTATTCCTTTAGGCGATTGAGGGTGTACCAAGCTACTTTGTTGGCGGGTGTGGAACCGTCCTTGGCGGCAAGACCGTTGAGGATGATTTTGTAAACGCGTTCGGTTTCGAGAGGGACTTCGATGTGGACACCGAGCCCGTCGGGGGAGACTGAGGTTTTGAGGGGTTGCTCCTTCTTGTGGTTGGTTTTGCCAGAGCCGTAGTTCGGGTGGTAGTGGTAGCCCCAGCGCTCCACGACGTAGGAGGCGACGTCGGCCGCATTGACCGTATCGACGGGCTTGGTGAAGGTGATTTGGAAACCTGTCTTGGTTAGTTTTACATCGTGCATGGCGAAGGGCTTGGTCTTGCCGTCCCAAGTGACCCGCTGGAGACCGAACTCCTTGCCGCCGGCCGAACCCCATCCGCGGCCAGTCTGGCCCACCCAAAGACTGCCGTCCTTGGCGAAGACATGGCGGATGCAGCCCGTGCGGAGGCGATTGACAAAGTCGAAGATGACGCCTTGGTACTCGCCGCCCACTTCGTCCAAGACTACGCGCATGAGGTTTGAGCGCCCCTGGTCACCGATGAACATTTGTCCCTCGAAGGGGCCGAACTTGCCGCCCGAGTAGTCGAAGATGGGCTCGCCGGGAGAGGTAGCCAGTTCGCCATGGGGAATCCAGACGGCGGGGCGCGACCAGAGCTTTTCGTAGTCCTTGAGAGGGACGGCGTTGAGGTCCTTGCCCTTGAAGTCGGGGTGGTCGTAGAGGGAGGAGGGATGTCCGTGAAAGCGCCCCTTCTTGATATGGTGGAGGGAACTGGTGGCCTCCCAGTCGCCTTGGTTGTCCGTGAAGAAGAGTTCGTCGTTCTTGCTGATGCCGATGCCTGCGGGGGAGCGTAGGCCCGAGGCGTAGGGAACGAATTTGCCCTCGGGGGTGACTTGGAAGCACCAACCGCGGTATTTGGCGGCGCGCCCCATCTTGCCTTCGGTGTCTCGGTAGCCTTTGGTCCACACCCTAGCCTTGTCCCATTTGGTGCTGCGGGCCCAACCGGGCCAACTGAGGGAGGTGTTGAGCGTGCCGTAGAAATTGCCCTTCGAGTCGCGGACGAGGCCGAAGGCGTACTCGTGGTAGTTGTCGGTCACACCCCAGTCGGCGTTGATTGTTTTGTAGAGGTCGGCCCGACCATCGCCGTTTGTATCGACGAGCTTGGTAATTTCGGGGCGTTGGATGACGAAGGTTTCGCTCGTTTTGGGGTCGATCCAGATGCCGAGGGACTCGTGCAGGCCATCGGCAAACAGGCTCCAGCTCTTCTGCTTGACCCTGTACTTCCAGACTTCGCCTTCGCGAGTACAGAGCATGAGGGAACCGTCGGGGGCGAAGGTCATACCGCCGACCCCGAGAGAAACGCCTTCGGGCGTCTCGATGGTTTCGACCGAGTAGCCCGCGGGGATGCGGGCGGGTTTTTCTTCTTGGGCGGAAAGGAATGCGGACGCGGCCGGCAGGAGGGCGGCGGCGTAGAGGAAACGGAAAAATTTCTTCATGGTTTGAGAAAAGGTGAGTCGGTTCACGGCTTGCGTTCGAGGCTGACGAAGAATTCGTCCGCCTCCTTCTTCGGTACGCGCAGGATGCCGGTCTTCTCGGACCACTCGCCAGCGGTGGAGGAGACGGAGAGGCCATCTGGCTTGATTAGAAGAAAGACGTCCTTGGGAGCCTTCTCCACCCGGAAACCGTAGGTGAGGGCTTGGGCCCCAGGTCGGCCCGTCACAGTCTGGTGCACCTTCACCCCGTCCACTTCGTAGAGAAAGGCGGGGTTGCCGATTCGGGAGTAACCGCCAAAGCGAACCTCGGGTGCCTTGGCAGGGTCGCCAACGCGTAGGGGTAGTTCTTGGGACCCGATCTCGAACTTATTCCCGAGGATGCGGCAGGGTTGGCCGCCTCGTCCCTTGCGGTCGGGGGCGACGTTGAGGAAGCCCCCTAGCCAGCCGAAGCGGACCATGAGCTTCTCCGCGTCGAAGAGGTAGCTAACCCCTCCCGGCAGACCCACTGCGATGGAGCGACCGGAGTCCACGTCGCGAACGTGAACCCGAACTACGCGAGGTTCTGCTCCCACCTCTAGCGTGCCGGAACGAGGCGTGGTGTTCTCTGGGACCGACTTGGGTGGTGCGGCTGCGACAAGTTCGGGGTTGTCCGTCACCTTCATGACTCCGCGCATGGTGAGGAAGTGACCCGGAAAGGTGCAGACATAGGGATAGTCCCCCGCCTCCTTGGGGGCGGTGAAGACGGCTTCCCCCTTCTTGCCCGGTTGCACCAGACCGATGCTGGCGAGGATGGCTTCGTCAGCGGGCACGAAGCCCTTGGCCATACCCTCCGGACCCAGTTTGAGGGCGGCCTCGGCGATGCGGGCCAGCACTGCGGCGTCCCCGTTGACGAGGAGCCAGTTGTGAATCATCGAGTCCGTATTATCTAAATTCACGCGTACGCGTGAGCCGGGCTTCACGGCGAAGACCTCGGTGGCATAGCGGAGTTGCCCGTGCAGGGCCCCCACGACTATGTCGTAATCAACTTTCTCCTCCGTCCCTAGAACCGAGAGGTTTCCGAGAAGGCAGAAGGCTAGTGTGCTGGCATGGAACTTCTTCATGGTGAAAAGGTGAAACGTGTCCGTTTGCCGTCCTTCCGGCAAGCATGGAAAAAGATTGTCTTGAAACTTGATTCCAGTGGGGTTCGCGAACTTCTAGAACTCTAAGCTGGCCCGGATGCCGAGGGCGAAGACATCGTCGCGACTTTTATGAGCGTCGAAAATCCATTGTAGGTCGGGCTGGAGGTAGAAGTGGTCCGAGATCGGGGCGAGATAGGTGAGTTCGAGGGCGGACTCGGTGACTGTCTTGTCTCGGTTTTTGCGTAGGTAGTCGTATCCGAATGCGGTGCAGAGGTATCCGAGGCCGAGTTGGTCGTCGGGGCGTGAAGCGATGGGCCCCGCGCAGACGACGCCGAAGTCTAAGTGGCTGCCTACGGTGGAGACTTTTTCGTCGAGGGAGGCGCCGAACCGGCTCCAGAGCCCGCAGGATTGAGAGATAGTTTGATCGATGACGATATAGAGGGCGCTGAGGCCGCTTTCTGTCGCGTCGGTCTTGAAGTTGGTGAACTGTTCGCCAGTGTGGTGAAAGCCACCTAGTTTCCAAGTGGTTTCGCCGCCTAAGGTGGGGGTGACTAAGGCGTATTCGAGCAGTAACATTGCGCCTTCCTTGTCACGGAGTCCATTGTTTAGGCCGTCGTCGTTGGTTGAGAAATCTCCCGCGTTGCCGTCGTAGAGACCGAGTTGGAGCCTAGAGGTTTCGGTAAGTTCGATGTGGGCGTACGCACCGAGTCCGCCGATGGGCCAGATGGGAGCGGATACGTTTAAGGACTCCATGGGCATGGGGCCGAAACCGGCGTTAATGAAGAGGCCGGCGTAGTTGGAGACCATGAAGTCATCGTCCAGGGCAAGGATGCCAGCCTTCCAGGAACCTCGGAGGAAGACTTTGCCGTAGGAGGCTTGGAAGAGGCGGGTGCCTTCGTGGAAGGAAATGTTGGTGAGGGCGTTGGTGTCACCGGCGTAGTCACTGGGGTTGTGCCCGTGCATGGATTGAGCCTCAAAGTGTAGGCTTCCGGGAATCGTGCTTGGTTGCCAGTCGAAGCCGACGGCCAGCAATCCGAGCGAACGTCCGCCCGTTTGGGTGCCTCCGCTAGCGATGTTCCAAGCTTCGCCGGTGTAGGAGAAGTAGGGGGAGAAGGAAGAGTCGGTGGCCGGTTTCTGACTTTTGACGGTGAAGAGGCCAGCGCTAAGGGCACTGAATATGAAAAAGATGGTTGTCGAATATTTAATTTTGAGGTGCCAAAATAGGAGTAGAGGTTCTTATTAAAAAAAGAAAGGTAGGGAAGGGGAGTCAACCGCCCGTGCCTGCGGCGTAGAAGGCGTTGATTTTGTCTTGGACGTCGCGGAAGGAGACGTCGTTTTGGTAAACGGCCTTGAATTCCTCTATGGCCAGCTCGGGCTTGCCCATGGATTCGTAGCAAATGCCGAGTTCGTAAACAGCTTCCTTCTTGCGTTCGTCCATGATGGGAATCTCGTTCTTGATTATACAGAATTGCTCCACAGCCATGTCGTGAAAGTTCTTTTGGGCGTAGGAGCGTCCGAGGTAGAGGACGGCTTCCAGACGGACATTAGCGTTTCTTTGGGCGAGCTGGAATTGGGAGATGGCGCCGTCGAAATCGCTGTCCTCGAAAAGGATGCGTCCGTAGTCGTGGCGGTGTCCGTAGTCGTTGGGGTAGCGTTCCACGAGGGACTCGACTTGTTCGCGGTGGTAGTGGCGCTTGGCGGTGATGGATTGTTCCAATCCCGCTTTGTTTGCGGGGCTTTCGGGGTTGGCGGCGAGGGCGGCTTGCCACTGATCGATGGTGTCGTCGTAGTACTCCAGAGTGAGGTCTCTTTCGCGTTCTTCGAGGGCGACGTCACCTTGTCCAGCTTCCAACTTGCGTGCTTCCTGAATCCAGCCGATGGCGCTTTGGTAGTCGCCGGACCGATGGTAGAGTTCGCTGAGTTGGCGGTAGTGGTTGAGGTTGTCGGGTTCAGCTTGTTGAGCTTCGTAGGCTTGGTTGATAAGTACTTCGACGCCCTTGGCGTCGGTGACGGCTTTCCCCGCTTGTTCAAGAGCGGTGGCTTCGCTTTCGTCTTTGAGTTGGTCGCGGTAGTCCTCTGACTCCTCCCACTTGCCTTTGTGCATGGCGACGGCGACGGACGCTTGCTTCATCAGGTCTTCAGCCTCGCCGTCACCAGGTGATTTCTTGAGGATGGTATTGCCCGTTTTGATGGCGTTCTCGGTGTCGCCCGCTTCGATGTAGGCCCGACCGAGGACTTTGAGGTTTTGGATGTTTTCGGGCTCGATTTTGTAGACGGTTTCGTAGGCGAAGACGGCGGTGGCTTTCATGTCGAGGTTGGCGGCGGCCTCGGCGAGCATTTGATGGGCGGCGACGTTTGCGGGGTTTTTTTCGAGAAGTTCCTCGGCTTTGTTGAGGGCACTTTCTGGGTCTTTCTCGGAGAGGCCGCCAAGGCGAAAGGGGCTTGCGGTGACTTTTCCGAGGAATTTGGTGAAGCCTCGGGTGTTGTCACCCGCTTTCTTGAGTTGGAGGGCTCGGAGCTTCTTGCGGAGTTCAAGACAGCCGGGAGCTTGCTTGAGGACGGCGCTGTATATGTCTAAGGCGTAAGCCGTGTTGGCGTTTTCGGCCGCACCGGCCGCTTCTAGTTGTTTGATTTGGCGTGGATCGAGTTCCGCGATGGTCAATTCTTGAATCATGTCGGGCTTGCCTTCGCTTTCTCTTCGTGAGGCGAACGAAGAAAAAGATTTAATTGAGCTGGTTTTGAGGCAAAGTTCAACGCTTTTTGCAAGAGGGATTTCGGGGGTGTCAAAAGTGGTTTATTAGGTGTCGTAGGCTTGTTCCGCGTAGAAGGTTCTGGCACGGCAGAGCCAATCCCGAACAGTTCCTCCGAGGATCAGCTCTTGGGCGAGGGCGGCGCCCTCGGCGAGGTCTCTCGCTTCTTCCGTGATAAAGAGAGCGGCGCCGGCGTTGGCTGATATGGTATGGAGAAGGCCTTTGGGGGCTTTGCCGTCGAAGAGGGCGTCGATGAGGGCGAGGTTGGTTTCAAGGTCGCCGCCGGCGAGGTCGCTTTCGGGGCAGTGGGACAAGCCGAAGGCGTCGGGAGCGGCGTCGATTTGGTGGAAGTCGGCTAGTTCGCCGAAACCGGCGAGTCGATTCGTTCCGACGCAGGTGAGTTCGTCCATGCCGCGTTCGTCCGACAGCTTGCCGTGAACCACTAGTCCGCGCCGCAGGCCCAAGGTTCCGAGCGTGGCGGCGAGCGGCTCCACGAGGTCCGGACAAAAGACACCGAGGAGTTGAAAGTCCGGGCGGGCTGGGTTGAGCAGTGGGCCGAGGAGGTTAAAGACTGTGCGGCGCCCTCGTGCGGCGAGGGCTTTGCGGACGGGGATAATTTCCTTGAAGGCGGGGTGGAAGCCAGGGGCGAAGAGGAAGGTGAAGTTCAGTTCCTCGGCGGCGGCTCGGAGGAGATCGGGCGGTGCGTCGAGGCGTATGCCGACGCCTTCGAGGAGGTCTGCGCTGCCGCACTTGGAGGTGACCGAGCGGTTTCCGTGCTTTAGGACGCGGACGCCGGCGGCGGCGAGGACGAAGGCGGTGAAGGTGGAAACGTTGAAGCTGCCGGAGTGATCGCCGCCGGTTCCACAGACATCGATGGCGCCGCGGGCGAGGTCTTCGAGTCCAGGGTCGCGGGCGAGTTCTCGGAAGCGGGCCGCCAGGGCAGCGATTTCGGCGGCGGTTTCTCCTTTGTCGGCGAGAGCCAGAAGAAAGCGTTCCTTATCCGCGGGGTGAGGCTCGGGGGAGGCGAGGAGGTCGGCGGCAGTGGAGACCTGTTCGTTTTGGAGCGTTTGCCCGTCTTCGGCCAAGTCCGCCAATTGATTCAGCGTGAGATTGTTCATGTCGTGCGAGTAGGGTGGCGGAGGGGGGGCGGGCGGCAAGCAAAACCGCCTCCTCAGGCAACCCCCCGGTCCTTTCCCCCTTTTCCCGCTTGCCACGGGGAGGGATTGAAACATGAAGTCGAGGGCCATGCGAAGGTACTTCGTTTCATGGTGCTTTGTGTTCTTTACAGGTTTTGCCTCCGTTCTTAGTGCGGAAGAGGAGGATAGTACAATGACTTATGGGGACGCGGTTGCTTACGGCTTGGTAGAAGGAGTGACGGAATTCCTGCCTGTTTCATCCACAGGGCATTTGATTCTAACGAAGGAGTGGCTGGCGGAGGAAGAGACGAATGAGGCGAGAGCCGCCCTCAATGCCTACATGATTGTCATCCAGTTTGGGGCCATTCTTGCTGTAGCCTTGTTATACTGGCGGGATGTTTGGGCGATGGCCTTGGGCCTGCTAGGCCTTGATCCACGGGGGCGAATGCTTGCGTTTAATGTTTTTTTGGCGTTTTTGCCAGCAGCTGCTCTTGGGCCGTTACTGGACGAGATAATTGAGAAAAAGTTGATGGATAGTGTGATTCCCGTGGCTATGGCTTTGCTTGCAGGGGCATTCCTGATGTTCGGGGCGGAGAGGTTGCGTGCCAAGCGCGAGAGTGTGGACGCCTCGGGTTTTTCTCTGGGCTTGGAAAGAATGCGGCCTAGTTCGGCATTGCTTGTTGGACTTTTGCAGTGCGTGGCGATGTGGCCGGGTACGAGCCGATCGATGATGACGATCGTGGGGGGCTACCTTGTCGGGTTGCGGCCCGCTAAGGCTGCGGAGTTCAGTTTTCTTCTCGGGCTGGTTACGCTCACGGCGGCGGCTGGCTATAAGGTGGTAACGAAGGGGGAGGAGATGGCGACGAGCCTGGAGTTCGGCCCCGTGCTGGTCGGTTGCTTGGTGGCGGGGGCTTCGGCGGCGGTGGCAGTTCGCTGGCTGGTGGCTTTTCTTTCACAAAGGGGGCTGGCTCTGTTTGCGTGGTACAGAATTTTGCTCGCGGTCGTGATTTTTGCTTTGGTGGGCTTTGGCTTCTTTGATTAGTTCGCGAGCTTGACTGAGCTGTGCGGGAATGATTTACTTGTCCACCTTTCACCGGCGTGAGCTGGTTTCGACCTGATTTCTCTAAATATTTTTCGTCATGGGCCAACCCAAGCGCAAACATTCTAAGCAACGGAGCCGCAAGCGACGCGGCGCGAATCGTTTCACGCCCCCACAACTCGCCAAGGATGCGGACGGCACGCTGTTTCGGCCGCATCGCGTGAACCCCGAGACGGGGCAGTACCGCGGGCGTCAGGTTCTCGACGTCGAAATTTAAGCTTTTTCGACGGCTTCGGCATGAATGCGTCCGAAGCTTGCGTAACGCTGGCTATCGACGCGATGGGCGGCGACCATGGGCCAGCGGAAATCCTTGAAGGTTTGGCCTTAGCGGTTGAGGAGGCACCGCGGAGTGCCCGTTTCGTAGTCGTGGGCCGCGAGGAAGAGTTGAGACCTCTTTTCCAGGCGAACGCCCGCTTGTCTTCGGCCAATGTGGAGCTGCGCCATGCTTCCGAGGTAATCGAAATGGACGAGAAGCCCGTGGCCGGTTTTAAGAAGAAGAAGGACTCCTCCATGGCTCGGGCCCTGGAAATGGTGAAGAACGACGATGCGGACGCCCTCCTCAGTTGCGGCAACACAGGCTGCCTCATGGCCGGCGGTTCCATCCGACTCCGTTCGCTCGAAGGCGTGGAACGGCCCGCGCTTTGCACAATTTGGCCCGGACGCGAACGCTACTTCACTTTGCTGGATGCGGGGGCGAATCCACACGCCAAGCCCTATCATGTTTGCCAGAACGCCATTTTAGGCTCCAACTATGCCAGGGTAGCCTTGGGCCTAGTTCGCCCACGCGTAGGTTTGCTTACGATCGGCACGGAGGAAGGCAAGGGGAACGAGCTGATTCACGAGACCCACCTCATGCTAAAGCAAATCGACGGCGCTATCCTCAACTACGCTGGCCTCATCGAAGGTTTTCAGATTTTTGAAAACGTGGTGGACGTTGTGGTTTGTGATGGTTTCGTGGGGAACATCGTGTTGAAGGCCTGCGAATCGTTGAGTAAGTTGATTGGGTCCTTTTTGGACGAGGAGTTGCGGCGCAACGCTTTGCGCAAG
>CAXGVD010000041.1:0-11545 GCA_964012695.1 uncultured Opitutia bacterium | reverse complement strand
GGACGTGCCCCTTGTCTATCAGGCTTTCAACTGGAACCACGGCGTGTACCTGGGGGCCACCCTGGCTTCGGAAACCACTGCCGCCGCCGAGTCTGCCGTGGGCAACCTGCGCCGGGACCCCATGGCCATGCTTCCCTTCTGTGGTTACAACATGGGGGATTACTTCCGCCACTGGATTCGCATTGGTAAGAGCCTCCGCCACAAGCCGCGCATTTTCCACGTCAACTGGTTCAGAAAAGGGGAGGACGGTTCCTTCCTCTGGCCTGGTTTTCGGGACAACATGCGCGTGCTTCGCTGGATCGTGGAGCGTTCTACGGGCAGAGCCCTCGGGCACGAGGGCGCCTTGGGTTGGACACCACGGAAGGAGGATGTGGACTGGAGCGGACTCGACTTCTCCGACGAGGCTTGGGACGAACTCATGGCTACGGACAACGAGCGCCTCCGCATGCAGACACTCCGCCACGAGGAACTCTTCCTCCAACTGGCGGAAACCCTTCCCAAGGAACTCCTTTTCGAGCGCGAAGCCCTTGTGGCGAGGTTGTGACGTTCTACGAGGAGATGGTCGAGACGCCTCGTTTCGACCACCTGAAGAAGATGGAGGCGAGGACGCCTACGGAGACGGCCATGTTGGCGATTTTCATGAGGACGCCGCCTGCTTTCTGGTCTTCGAGCGGGCTGAGGTTCATGATACGTTCGGCGTAGAAATAGGTGTCGTAGAAGACCTCCTCGGAAAAAGTGAGGAAGGCGAAAATGGGGGTTTGTCCCAGCATGAGGGCGAGGATGTAGAGCATTTGGGGACCGAAGCGTATGGGGGGCACTCTTGTGGAGGGAGAGGCGATGGGCCACCACATGGCGTAGGAGGTCAGGAACATGGAGAGATGTTCGGCGGCGTGGAGGGTTTTGTTCTGGATGGCGGCTTCGTAAAAGGCTCCGACGTGCCAGAAGGAGAAGACGAGGGTGAAGGAGAGGCCCGCCGTGATGGGGTGAAAGAGAATGCGGCAAAGGAATTCGACGTCCGGGCGGCGCCGGAACAGCTCGTCCCAAAGGTAGCCGGGGATGCCCAGCATGAGTAGGAGTGGGCTGACATACATGAGGACGTTGTGCTGGATCATGTGGGCGAAGAAGAGGTAGTTCTCTCCTAGGGGATCCAGGGGCGAACCCACGGCGAGATAGAAGCTGATAAGGGCGAGGACGAAGAAGATACACTCGCGCTTGGGGAAGGGGGAACCGGGTGCATACTGTTCCCGGAAGAGGCCCACGAGAAGAGCGTAGCACCAGCCGACGAAGAGGATGCCGCCCACGAGGGCTGGCTCTACGTGCCAGTGAAGGAGGGTGACGGGAGAGGGGGCGGCGTTCATGGTACCAGCGAGCCCCGGTCCCTGTTGGAGTTCGCCCGCGCCGACGGGGCGAAGATTACTCGGTTTCCTTCCAGAAGGCTTCCGAACGAGCCTTGAGGCGGAAGTCGGCGGCGGTAGCGGTTTGGGCGAGAATGCCCACGGTGGCGCCGGAGGCGTTTTCCATGTCGTCGGGGTGGTAGAGGTGGAAGAAGGGGTTTTCGGGTTTCTTCGAGTTGATTTCGATGAGGTCGGCTTGGTTCACCTTCCAGGTGATGCGGTGGGGGATGCCGTCGAGCTTTTTCCATTTGTCGGCCTCGAAGGTTTCGCTCGACTGGTGGGCGGCGAGGGCTTGAAAGTAATCCTCCTCGTGCTTCACGTAGGAGCCGGCTTCGTAAGAGGCACCGGACTTCCAGGTGTCTTGTACGGCGGCGACTTCGAAGGTCTCGATTTCTATGGGGTGGTCGGCCATGTAGATGACGGCGAAAAACGTGGCCAAGGCGATCACCAGTCCCATGAGGAAAAGGATGGTGTTGAGTATTTTGTCCCAGCGCAGGTGCATGAACCACCATACCACGCCGATAAACTTGATGATGGAGGTGGCGAAAAGGATGCCGATGACGGAGGACCCGGCGAAGGACTGTACGTAGATGATGACGATCTCTATGCCAGTGATGGCGGTGAGGGCCATGGATAGGTTGAAGAAAGTGAAGAAGCGTTGGCTTTCTTCGGCTACTGGATCTTCGGAATGTCCGCTCATTTCAAGTGGTGGGCTAAAGGTGTGTTACTTTGGTGGTGGGAGCGACGGGGGGCTGAGGGCTAAAAGTAATAGGCGTATTCCATGAGGTAGACGACTGGGAAGATGATGATCCAGACAATGTCCACGAAGTGCCAGTAGAGACCGCAGCACTCAATATCCATGGCGTCCGCCGTGCTCATCTTACCGGTGAAGGAGTAGACTAGCCAGCCGAGCAACCAGAACACCCCGATTGCAACGTGGGTGCCGTGGGTACCCGTGAGGACGTAGAAGGTGGAGCCGAAGACGTGTGGCTCGCCTTGGTAAGTGGATAGGGTCAGTTCATGGCCGGGAGCGTAGGCGAAGTGGGTGAACTCGTACACTTGGCAGGCAAGGAAGATGCTCCCGAAGATAATGGTCCCGAGCAACATCCAGCGGGTGCTCTTGAGGTTGCCCTTGTGGATGGCGGAGACTGCCAGGGCCATGAAGAGGGAGCTGGCTAGGAGGATGAAGGTGGAGAAGGAGGTCAGCTCGATGTCGAAGATTTCCCGAATATCCAACGGGGTGCCATTGACGGTGGCGGAGATCTTCCGGTAGATCAGGTGCGTGGAAATGAGGGTGCCGAAGAACATGCAGTCCGAACCGAGGAAGGCCCACATGAGGACTTTCTTGTTCGGGATGCCCGTGGAGGTGGGCGGTTCGTGGTGGTGTTCGTCGGCGTGGGCTGCGGCGGCTTCGCTCATGACGTGGTGTAGAAAGTAGGTTGCCGTTAAAGGTGGAGAGGGGAAGGAAACGTTTTTACTCTTCGTCTTCTTCGGGGAAGAGATGATAACCGCCCGGTCCTTCCAGAGACCAGAGAATCATACCGGTGATGGCTATGATGCCGCCGATCACTGGAATCGTGTAGTCCCGGATCATTTCTCCGTCCGGTCCCGGTGTGGCGTGGAATAGCATGCCGATGACTAGGGCTAGCAAACCGGCGGCGGTTAAGAGAGGGTACCAAGAGCGGTCGGGCATGTGGACGCCGTGATGGTCGAGAGCCTCCTTTTCGGAGTGCAGGTCGCGGGGGCCGTAGTTGTTTTCCCAAGCTTGGTCTCTGGCCTTAATGATGGGGGTGCGGGCGAAGTTGTATTCCTTCACGGGTGAGGAGAGTGTCCATTCGAGGGTGCGGGCGTCCCAGGGGTTGTTGCCCGCTTCTTTGAGGGACTTGTCCCGGAAGGAGCGGATGAACTGGAGGAAGCCAATGAAGATGCCGAGGCCGAGGACGAAAGCTCCGAGGGTGGAGATTTGGTTCCAGGTTTCGAAGCCGAAGCCTTCATTGTAGGTGTGGGTGCGGCGGGGTTGGCCGATCATGCCGAGGTAGTGCATGGGGAAAAAGGTGACGTTGAACCCGATGAACATAAGGGTGAAGACGAGTTTGCCGGTTTTTTCGTCGAGGATGCGGCCCGTCATTTTGGGTAGCCAGAAGTAGAAGCCGGCGAAGAGGCCGAAGAGGGCGCCGCCGATGAGAACGTAGTGGAAGTGAGCGACAACGAAGTAGGCGTCCTGATGCTGGGCGTCGATGGGTACGGAGGAGTGCATGATGCCGGTGAAGCCGCCGATCATGAACATGGTTATGAAGCCGAGGGCGAAGAGCATGGGGGTGTCGAAGCGAATGCGCCCGCCCCACATGGTGCCTATCCAGTTGAAGATTTTCACGCCAGTGGGGATGGCGATTAGCATGGTGAGGATGGAGAAGGCGGAGGTAGCCACCACGCCCATGCCAGTAGTGAACATGTGGTGACTCCACACTGCGAAGCCCATGAAGCCGATGATGGCGCCTGAGAAGACGATGAGGCCGTAGCCGAAGAGGGGCTTGCGGGAGAAGACGGGGATGATTTCCGATACGATGCCCATGGCGGGCAGGATGAGGATGTATACTTCGGGGTGTCCGAAAATCCAGAAGAGGTGTTGCCAGAGGTGGGGTTTGCCGCCTTCGAGGAAATCGTAGAAGTTGGTACCATAGGTGCGATCGAACATCAGCTCCACGAGGGCTATTGTGATGGCGGGGAAGGCGAGGATGATGAGGAAGCTTACGACAAGCGTCATCCAGGTAAAGAGGGGGAGGCGCATCATGGTCATGCCGGGAGCCCGCATGTTGATGATGGTGGTAATGAAGTTGAAGGAGGCGAGGAGGGAGGCGAGGCCGAGTATCTGGAGGGCGAATATCCAGAAGTCGGGCCCTTTGTCTTGTAGAACTTCGGCGAAGCGGGTGTCGGTAAGCGGCGAGTAGGCGAACCAGCCAATGGCGGGCGCGCCGCCCGTGAAGAACCAGCTCAAGTTCAGGATGATGCCTCCTGCCGCGAAGCACCACAGGCTTAGAGCATTCAGTCGGGGGAAGGCGACGTCTCTGGCCCCGATTTGCAAGGGCATGACGAAGTTGAAGAAGGCGGCGCTGAGGGGCATGATGACGAGGAACACCATGGTCGTGCCGTGCATGGTGAACATCTGGTTGTACTGGCGGTTGTTGAGGACGTCTAGGTTGGGACCCCAGAGCTGGGAGCGGATGAGGAGGGCCTCGATGCCACCGATGATGAGGAAGCACAAGGCGATCAGGCCGTACATGAGGCCGATTTTCTTGTGATCGATGGTGGTGAGCCAATCGACGATGCCCGTGGTATGTTGTCCTGGGCGGCGGAAGACGCCCAGAAGCGTCTTCGGTTTGGGTTGCTGGGCGACGTAGTCGACGGATTCGGTGGCCATGGCGAGCTGTGTCCGGTAAATGGTTTCTGAGTGCGGGAAGGTTGTTGGGGGGCTCAGTCTTGTTCGAGGAGGTAGGCGACTAGAGCGTCCACCTTGTCTTTGTTCTTTTCTTCACGGAGTTTGCGCAGGGGGTGTTCGTCGTCCACGCCTTCTCCGTTCCACATGAGGTTGCCGAACTTGATGTCGTTGGAGTTCTTCAGCCACTCGGCAAGGCTTTCTTTGTCGTTGCGCATCCAGCCGGCGGCGAGGGAAGCGCGGAGGCCGAAGAGGGTGAGGTTTGGGCCCTTGTATTCAAGGCCGACGCGGTTGACGGCGTGGCACTCGTTGCACTTGCTGGCGGTAAAGAAGAATTTGCCGCGTTCGTAGAGGTCGGAGTGGGCGGGTTTCCAGATTGCGGTGGCGGTGGATGGGGTTTGGGCGGTGGAGGCGTTGCTTTCGGCCCGGTACTCGCGCATGACAACCTCGGGTTCGCCTTGGTCGTTCTTGACGAGCGATTCGTCTTCGTGGAGGACGACCTCGCCGGCGGCGTAGGTTTTCTCGGGGTCGTAGGCTTGGGGGAGCTTGCCGGAGTTTTGGGCGTCTTGGAAACGTTGGACCCAGAGGTTGAAGTCCGACTCGGTTTGGGCGATGGCCCGGAACATCATCCGGGCGTGAGAGTTGCCGCAGTACTCCGCGCATTGGCCGTAGAAGAAGCCACCCACGGGGTCGAACTCGTCCGTGAAATCGCGTTTTTCGAAGATTTTTTTCCGTAGGGTTCCGTCGTGCACGGCGGGCATGGCTTCCGCTATTTGGCTATCGTCCAATTCAGTGACAGCTCCGTCCTTGTCTGTCTTGACGAGAAGCTTTTCCTTATTGGCGATGAACCACATGAAGTTCTCCTGTCCAGGCATGAGGTCCATCTTTCCAGCGAGCTTGGGGAGCCAGAAGCTGTGAATGACATCCGTCGTGCGGAGGTTCAGGCGTACGGCTCTGTTGACGGGGAAGACGAGTTCGTTTGCGGTGACGATGCCGTACTCGGGATACTCGAATACCCAGAAGAAGCGTTTGCCCGTAACATTTACGGTGAGAGGGTTTTCGACTGCGTACTTGTCGATGCCCAGCTTTTCGAGGTGGGCTTCGTTGTTTGGATCAGGCACGCGATTCATGAGGACGACGCCTTGCAGAGTGGGCACGGCGAGCACCACGAGGAGCACGGCAGAGGCGATGATGAGGGATCCTTCCACCTTGGAATTGCCGTGAGTCTGGGGCGGAACCTCCTTGGCCTCATCGGCGTTTTTCGCCCGATACTTCCAGAGAACGAAAAGGAGGCACCCTCCGACGGCGCAGAACAGGAAAATGGTGAGCCAGACCGAGAGCATGAACACGTCGTATTGGTTTTGGGCCACAAGGCCCTTGGGGTCCAAGGTGGACTGCTTGTGGTCGACGCGGGAGCAACCGCTGGCGAGCCAAAGCGCGGTAAGCGGCAAGAGCGTGAGCAGGCGGGAAAGATTACTGCGGAGGATGGGTTTCATCGCGGGAGAGAAATACGGTGGGCTGAAAAAGGAAGTTGGGTTCAAAGATAACGGTCTGCTACTAGGGCGACTAGAAGCAACGGCAGGTAAATGATGGTGGCATGGAAGAGTTTTCGGGCCGCAAAGTCTCGATCGGCAGAGTGGAGAAAGCGATAGGAGGCGAAGAGGAGGTAGGCGCTGAGGGGGATGGCGAAGAGAAGGTAGGGCAGGCCGGGTTCGGGTTGCTCCATGGGTGCAAAGAATGGGGCGAAGACCAAGACCGTGAGAAGAAGGCTGTAGGCTAGGCTCTTGCGGGCCGAGGAAGCACCGCCGTCCGCAAGGTGGGAAGGCATCACGAAGCCGCCGCGCCGATAGTCCTCTCGATAAGTCCAGGCGATGGCCATGAAGTGCGGGAGCTGCCACGCGAAGAGGATGCCGAAGAGGAGCCAGCCGAAAGCGGTTGGTTCGCCGGCGGCGGCTACCCAACCGATGAGTGGAGGTAGAGCCCCGGCCACGGCCCCTGTTTCGGTAGCGTAGGCCGTCCACTTTTTCATCGGCGTGTACACCAAAAGGTAGGAAACCAAAGTGGCGAAGGTGAGACCCGTGGCCCAGACGTTGGTGCCCAACCCGAGAGCCAGCAAGCCCGCGCCGGCAAGCACGAGTCCCAAGGTGAGGGCAGCCTCCGGTTCCACCGCCCGAGAGGGTAGGGGGCGACCCGCCGTGCGGGGCATGCGGGCGTCTTCGCGACGCTCCATCCACTGATTCAGGGCGGCCGCTCCGCCCGCCGCCAGCGTTGTGCCCAGCATCATGGAAAGGAAGACCGAGGCGTCTTTTTGCAATGGATAGTACGCGAGATAGCCGAGCGCGGCCGTGAAGACCGAAAGCAGGCTAAGCCTAGGCTTGGTCAGTTCAAAGAGGGCGGACGCGTTCAAGCGGGATCCGTCGAAGGCAGCGGCGTCGGTCTTGGCCGCGCAGTCCTTGGCTCCGTGGAAATTCATGCTGACAATGGCGTAAGTTTGGGAAGCCTTTTTAATGTCATCGTTTTCCACTTCTTGCAAGGTCATTGCGCGGTCTAAGCCTTTTGATAGCTGTGCTAATGAGTGGGCGCAGTCTCCATTAAGGAATTTTTTGCCCTTGCAGGACGAGCCGGCCACCCGATGTGGAAGGAGAGGCAGATCAGGGCCGCGGAACCGGCGAGGTGAAGGGTTTGGGCTGTGGGCGGCAGGCCGCCGTAAGCTAGTATTATTCCTAATGCCATTTGCACCAATGTGAGACACACGACAAGCAAGGCCGCCCGTTGCATGTCCGCGTTTCGCCTCCGCAAACTTTTCCATGAGAGCAGGGCCAGCAATAGCACGAGCCAGGAGAACGGCCGGTGCAGGTGATCGAAGAGCCCGACCTCCGCCAGCCAAGCTTCCCTTGGCAACCCTTGAGCGTCTTTAATGAAGGGATCGATGCCTTCGCGCACTTGCGTCCCCAAGATGACCTGTGCGAGGACGGCCCCCGCTAGAATCCGGGCTTGCAGGCAGGGGCGTGGATCTGCTTGGTTTTCGGCTGAGCCGTCCGGTCCCTTCTCTCGGGCCGAACGAGCCAGAGCCAGCAACAGGCAAAGAAGGATCATGGCGATCACCATGTGCAGGGTGATGATGCCTGGCACCAGTTCCGAACGAACAACCACCGCTCCGAGCCAACCTTGAAAGGCGACCATAAGCAAGGCCAGCAAGGCACCTTGGAAATGGCGAGGAGACGTCTTGCGGAGCCGCAGAGAACGGAGGAACGCCCACAGGATCAACAACCCGATCGCCACGCCGACCAAACGATTTAGGTACTCGATCCACATTTTGGCGGCGTCGAACTCGCTCAAGGCGTGCTTGCGCCCGAATTTGTCCTCGTAGTAAGTCCTGCCATCGGAGGAGACTTGTGTCGGAATCACCTCCTGCGAGGAAGGCGGCAACCAGCAACCCCAGCAAGTCGGCCAATCCGGGCAACCCAAGCCCGAACCCGTCACCCGCACAACACCGCCCACCGCCACCAAAAAGAAGGTGGCGCCAAAGGCGATCCAGGTCATTTGACGGAAAGAGGCCAAGTTCCGAGCAAAAGTTTTCATGTCCGGTTTCATCGAGTAAATTCCCTCATTCTATCGCCGCGGGAACGAGCGGCAAGGCGATTGGCGTTGCAGTCTCTAGTGGACGGAGATATAAAGCCCTACTTAACCCAATTTGAAGAAACTCATTCCAGTCCTTTGCCGCGGTCCGATTCCTGCGGCGTTTTTGCTGTTTGGATGCTCGCAGCAGAGCGATCCCGCTGGCGGATCACCTCTGGCCCCGAACGAAATCCGTGCCGAGGTGGAGAGTTTAGATGCTGTGGCCGGCGTCGTCACTGCCGTCCCCCGTACCTTGGGAACGGGTTACCCCGCAACCTCCGGCCTCACCGTTGGTTCTTCCGCCACCTTTCGCGTTGAACCCGGAGACTTCGGCTACTTGGCCCCGGGCAAGATTTTTCGTGCCGCCCTCCTTGAGGGGGAAGGAGAGGGGGGCGCCGCCGTCCTCACTCGTCTGTGGCCCGACGACCCCAACTACCGCGTCCGTTTCGAACACGCCAATCGTCTGCTCCGTCGAGACACCTTGGGCCGGGGCGAAGACCCCACCCGATCCGTCGGCGACTACCTTCCTCCATTCGCCCTCTTCGATCAGGACGGCAACCTCCTAACCAACGACTTCTTCGTCGGCAAGCGCACTGTCGTCAACTTCATCTTCACTCGCTGTTCCGTAGCGGACATGTGTCCCGCCGCCACCTCCCGCATGAAAACCTTGCAAAACCGAGCCCTTGCGGACCAAGTACCCGACGTCCAATTCCTCTCTATCACCCTCGACCCCGAGCACGATGTTCCCGGGATCCTCAAAACCTATGCCCGTGCCTACGGCGTTGACGAAACCACCTTCCGTTTCGGCACCGGCCCGAAATCCGTGCTGGACGACCTCGTCCGCCAATTCGGTCTTGCCAGACGTAAAAGCGAAAACATGCCCTTGGACCACACTATGCGCACCTTCGTCGTCAACGGTCGCAGGCAAATCATTTACCAAGTGCCCGGCAAGCAGTGGTCGGTCGACGATTTTCTCGCACGCCTAAAAAAACCTTCCGAACAATGAGCGAACGAGACCTGGAAAGCTCGGAATCCCGCCAAAACGAGACCGAAGAGGGTCATCGCCGTGCCTCTCTCGCCAAGCTCGTCCTTTGGACGCTCCCGTTCGTCGCCGCCTATTTCGTAATCCGGGCCGCGCCCGTGGAACCTTGTGAATTTCTTCACCCCCGCACTTACAACGCCGCCGGCGAGTTGGATTACTGCGGGCCTGGAGACTCCGAGTTCGTGGACCTCTCCCGCCGCTCCTGGCCCGTGACACTAACTCTTCAGCCACTTGACGAGATTCGTGTCGGCGAACCCTGTCGCTTCCAAGCCACAATCACTCAATTCGACGGCTCCCCTCTCGGTCCCGACGACGTCGCTCTCAGTCACACCGAAAAAATTCACCTCCTCGCCATCGACCCCGCCCTTCGCGACTACCAACATCTTCACCCCGAACCGGACGCCATCCATCCCGGCGTTTGGAACTTCACCCTTACACCCTCGCAGGCGGGTAGTTATCGACTCTTTTTAGACTTCATCCCCTTGCGCAGTCCGCGCCGTGTTCTGCTGTCCGCTTCCTTCGATGTTTCCGGGGCCCCCTTGAAACCTCTTGAAAAGCAATCACTTGTGACGGAAGTTGAGGGCCGGCGGTTCACCGTTCAAGTCGCCGGCGGGCAGTCCCTCAAAACCGGCGAAAAGGCCCGTCTTGTTTTCGAGGCCAAGGATGCAAACGGGCAGCCAGTAGTGCTCCAACCCGTCATGGGAGCTTTCGCTCACCTCGTAGCCTTCGATTCTGAAAGAAAAGGTTTCGCTCATCTGCATCCTTATGAAAACGAAACCAGCGTGGAGGAGGGGCAAACCCATTCAGGAGCCTTGACTTTCGCCTTCCGCCCCCCCGCTACGGGACATTTCAGGTTGTGGGCCCAAGTGCGGACTGGCGACCGCCAGGTCTTTATTCCCTTCGACCTACTTGTGAAAACCTAAAAGATTGTTTTGCAGATAATAAATGAGCACATTAAAAAATTCTAATGATGCGGAAGAAAGCAACCTTGTTGCCGTAAGCGGTATACTTGGAATTAGTGCCGTTATCGTTGGTTTCCTTGTTTGGTTTATTTACTTGCGAGACACTACCTCCTCAGAGGCACCTCACTGGGCCGCGAACCTCTCGGCGGTCAACGCTTCACTGAATGCCGTCAGCGCCACCTTCGTCGTAGCTGGACTGCTTTTTATAAAACGAGGTCTACAAAAACAGCACGCAGCCATGATGATAGCGGCCACCGTGTCCTCCGCCGCCTTTCTCGTCAGCTACCTCGTCTATCACTACTTCCAGGGCGACACCAAATTCACGGGACAAGGATGGATACGCCCCGTCTATTTCTTCATACTCATCTCCCACATCATCCTTTCCGTGGTGGTGGTGCCTCTCATCGCCAGCTCCCTCTTCTTCGCAACCACGCGAAAATTCCTTACCCACAAGAAGGTGTCGAAGTGGACTTATCCCGTCTGGCTGTATGTATCCGTTACGGGAATTCTCGTTTACTTCCTGCTCAACACTTACAACGCTTGAGGCTGTTTCAACTTGCCTTACGCACCCACCTGCGAAGGACGAACGCTTCATTCTCCTCCAAAGTTTCCGCAGGTTCGAACAAGGATTCGTATTCGGGGAAAAAGGCGTCTCCTCCTTCAATTTCCTGCAAAACCGTGGTAAGGAAAAGCTCTTCGCATAAAGGTAAAAACTGAGCGTACAGTTCACCTCCGCCAATCAAGAAGGTTTCAACCCCTTTCACTTCTTGATTCAATTCGTTTATTGAGCGTATCACCTCCGCTCCTGTCTCGGGGGACATGGAACGGCTCAACACTAAGTTTTTGCGACCTGGAAGAGGGCGTCCCAAAGAGGCCCAAGTCTTTCTTCCCATTAAAATAGGGTGCCCGAAAGTGATTTTTTTAAACCACTTTAAATCCTCGGGCAACCGCCAAGGTAAGTCCCCGTTCTTGCCAATCACCCCATTCAAGGAAACGGCGGCGATGGCCTTGAGGTTATTCATTACCGGTAAAAGCTAACTTCTTTACACCGCGATGGGCGCTTTGATGGAAGGGTGAGGGTCGTAGTCGATGAGTT
>CAXGVD010000040.1:0-11547 GCA_964012695.1 uncultured Opitutia bacterium | reverse complement strand
TTTTCGGAGAGGTATTTGGTGACTGCGGCCCGCCCGCCGAAGCGGATTGCGTCGTGTCGGGTGAAGCCTCTGCCTTGGACGGCGATTTCTGCGCCGACGGGGGCGCGGTAGGCGGCGAGGTTACCGACGTAGCGGTTTTCCAGGCGGAAGCGTTGGAGCTTGCTTTTGAGTTGGCGTTCCGTGCGCATGCCGCCTTGCATGACTTCGTAGTCGGCCCGGAAGTAGTAGGTGGCTTCGTCGTAGCCGTCGGGGAGTTTGTAGTCGCAGCTCCAGATGCGGTTGTTGAGTTGGTCGGAGACCATGGGGACTTCCTGACCGCCGACGACCGCGAAGACTTTGATGGTGCTTTCGATGATGTCGCGGTCTTGGAGGTCCACCTCGGTCTGGATGGTGTAGATGCCGGAGGGGTTTTGGTTGAGGTGTCCGGACGTGAGGTTGATGAAGCTGGGCTTGCATCCGGCGAAAGCGAAGGCGAGAAAGGCGGCTGCGAGGCCGAAAGGCTTGATCGAAAGGCGCTGCATGGTCATGTCTGTTGTGTTTTTCTTTGGTCTGCGGTTTGGGAATGAACGTTCAAGATAAGAGAGAAGAGAAGGGACGGGCGGCGCTTGGGCTGTACGTCCACGCGCCTTTCTGTTCGTCCACCTGTGACTTTTGCGCGTTCTATCAGGAGAAACCAAGAAAAAACTCCATTGAAAATTATTTGTTGGGGTTGAAAGGAGAGTTTTCGCTGGTTCGTGTGGAGGGCGCAGTCAAAACGGTTTTTGTGGGGGGAGGTACGCCGGGTGTATTGTCTGCGGGGCAGTTGGAGAGGTTGTGCGGTTTGATTAGTGAGGCGGGGGGATCTGGGGCGGAGGAGTGGAGCGTGGAGTTGGCTCCGAGCGAGGTTACGGCGGAGAAGCTGGCGGCGTTGCGGGAGGGAGGGGTAACGCGGGTTTCGTTGGGGGTGCAGACCTTCGACCCGACTTTTTTGCGGGAGCTGGGGCGGGACCATCCGCCGGAAAAGGCGGAGCGGGCCTACGACTTGATACGGGCGGCGGGATTCGCTTCGGTGAACGTGGACTTGCTTTTCGGGGCTCCGGGACAGGACTTGGCGGCGTGGGAGGAGGATTTGCGCCGGGCTGTGGAGCTGGAGCCCGATCACTTGTCCACTTATTGCCTGACTTTTGAGGAGGACACGGCTCTTTACGCTCGGTTGGCGAAGGGGGAGCTGCGAATCGAACCCGAACGGGAGGCGGCGTTTTACGAATTGGCTTGGGAGTACTTGCCCGCTCGGGGATGGCGGCGGTACGAGGTTTCCAACTACGCCCGACCCGGCCACGAATGTCGGCACAATTTGAATACTTGGCGTATGAACGAGTGGTTGGGATACGGGCCGTCCGCCGCTTCTCAATTCGGTGGGTGGCGTTATCGCAACGTGGCTGATTTGGAGAGGTGGACGGCGGCCATTGCGGCTGGAGACCTGCCTCCGCGGGAGGAGGTGGAGAGCTTGGCGCCCGCCGACTTGGCTCGCGACGCCGTCTTGTTCGGGTTGCGGCTGGACGATGGTTTCGACTTGGGAGAGTTGGCGGGACGTTTCGGGGTGGCTTCCTCATCGATGGACGCGGTCCGGGCTTTTATGGGGCGTCTGATGGAGGAGGGGTTGGCGGAAGGAGGGGGAGAGGCATATCGTTTGACGACTCGGGGTCTGATTCTCGCTGACGGGATTGCGGCGGAGTTGCCCGATTTCGAGTGATGGGGCTGAGGCGTAGCAGGTTGACGTCCTCCTGCGTTTCATCACGCTGGGAGCCATGAAAGCCAAAGCCGTACCGTTCGTTCTGTCGTTATTGTTGAGCTTGTTTTTTCCCGGAACCCTAGTCTTCGGAAGCGAGGACCGCGACTGGACGGACAAGACGGGTCGCGTCATCAAGGCTGAGTTCGTAAAGGGGGACGCGGAAAGCGTTACCATCCGCATGGCGGGACGGGAGTACGTGGTGAAGTTGCTCAACCTTAGCCCTGAGTCGCAGGATCTGGCCCGCAAACTGACCGCCGAGGCGGCCAAGCCGCCCAAGCCCAATCCCTTCCAGCCTTCGGTTCCCGCGAACCCGCCGTCGCCCGTGCCTTCTCCCACTCCACCGACTCCGCCCGTATCCGTGACGTCCAAGCCGGACCCGAAACCCTCGGAACCCAAGTCGGAGGCCGCCGAGGAGGCTGCGGCGGCGGGTCCGCCCGTAATCGCTCCGCCAGGCAAAATCCTGTTGCCCACATTGGGGAAGGGGAAGTGGGCAAATTTTCACTCCTACAAGGAGACGGTCACCTGCGATATGGCCCTCCACGGCAGCGGCAAGCTTTGCATCTACCTCAAGGGCAGGAGTTCCGACGACTATTTGCTGGGGGGGAGACCGCTGGTGGTCCAGTTCGACACCGGTTGCTACTCCAAGCCGCACCCCAAGGGTTGGGTTGTGGCCTACAGCCACACTCGCACGGATTTCAACTACCGTTTCCGCAAGGTTACGGGCTTTCAGTCGCCCCCGGATCCGTCCGAAAACATTTCTCGCCTCAACCTCACGGCGGAGCTGGAGGACGGAGCCAAGTTGAAGATCGGGGCGGAGTTTTCCATTCGGGGCATGGCGGTGTGGGGGGAGGCGGTGGACGCCTCGCGAAGCCGCCAATACCACAAGACCGTCATCGGTCTGCGCCTTAGCATGCCTGAGGCTATCGAGGTGAAGGACGGCGATGGGCTCGCCGAATGGAAGCCGATCGTAGGCGACACAAAGTTGCAGGTAGTTACCACCTCGCGGGCGAGAGAGACCTTGCCATATTTGGAAAAGTGGGACGAAATGAAGAAGAAGCTCACCTTCCATCGAGGCATCCAAAGTGCCTTGGTCTCGGGCAAGTTGTTTGGCGCCCGCAAGTTCAGCATCGCTCCCAAGAGTTTGCGCAACGCCCACTTCTACGTGGGCAGTTACTCGGGCGTATATCCTTTTCGCCACTACTACTTTACTCTCCGCGACATGCAGGGCGGAGAAATCGACAAGATTCGCCGGTTGGAGATTGCAGTAAAGTAAAAGCTGGCCCCGGGGGGATCGGCACGGGCGGTCCAAAGGCTTGTTTCCGGTTGATCCGAGTTGAGGGTCGAGAGAGCTGTCTTCCTTTTCGCCCCAGATTGGAGTGAGGCTTAGCCCCATGCTTTGTCGCTGACGAGTTGCTGAACTTCTTCTTCGAGGATGGCGGCACGGTTTCGTTTGGCAAAGCGGGGGAGGGAGGTTAGGAAGGTAATTCATGAGTGAAGCAACCGGTTCGGATGTCGCCGCTCTCACTGCCTTACGGGAGACCTTGGGCGAAGTCGTCTCCGCGGAGGCGGAGGTTTTGAGGCGGGCTTCGTTTGACGCCATGAAGATGGCTTTCGAACCCACCGCCGTGGTGAAACCGGTGGAAGAGGCGCAGATCGGCGTCCTACTGAGGCTGGCGAATCAGTTCGGCGTTCCCGTGACTACGCGAGGAGCAGGCTCTTCTTTGACGGGGTCCGCCGCGCCTCTGCGGGGTGGTTGGGTGTTGGACTTGTCCGAGTTCGCCGGCTTCTCCATTGATGCAGAGGAACGGACCTGCTCGGCTAGACCCGGAGCGGTGGTGGCGGACGTGCAGCGCGAGGCGGGGAAGCTCGGTTTGTTCTATCCGCCCGATCCTTCGTCCAAAAACTTCTGCACCTTGGGCGGAAACGTGGCCTGCAATGCCGGAGGTTTGCGTTGCGTGAAGTATGGGGTCACGCGCGACTATGTCCTCGCCCTGCGCGGATTCCTTCCTACGGGCGAGAAGGTGGAGTGGGGGAGGGCCACCCGCAAGTTCGCCACGGGCTACAACCTGCGTGATCTCTGGATAGGGAGCGAGGGCACTTTGGGGGTGATTTCGGAAATCGTCTTGCGCCTAATCCCCAAGCCCGCCGTCACGCGTACTTTTCTGGCAGCCTTTTCTTCCGAACAGGAAGCCTTACAAGCGCCGTTCGCCTTGGGTAAGCTTGGAATACGCCCGTCCATTTTGGAGTTTCTCGATGAGTGGACGGTGGCTTGCGTGGAAGCCTATGTTGGAGAGACTGTGCTGGCCGGGACGTCCGGCTATCCTCTTCTCTTGGTTGAGCTGGATGGGCATCCCGCGGAAGTGGAGGAACAGGCGGAACGTTTACTGGGATGGTTCGGGGAAGCCGCGGTCGCTCACCGAGCGGCGAAGGACGAGCGGGAGGCCGAAACCCTTTGGGAGGTCCGCCGCAATGGCTCCCAGGCCATGCGCAAACTGGCGAATACCAAACTGAACGAAGACGTCGTCGTGCCTCTCAAGCGACAGGCCGAACTGGTGGCCTTCGTCAACGACCTGCGCGAACGCCTCCTTCTCCGTATCGGCACCTTCGGCCACTGCGGAGACGGCAACCTGCACGTAAACATCATGTATGACCGTGAAGACCCCGACGAATCCGACCGCGCTCGCCAAGGCGTGGAGGAACTTATGGGCAAGGTGGTGGAGCTCGGCGGAGCCATCAGCGGCGAGCATGGAATCGGCCTCGCCAAGACCTCCTTCGCCCAACTCATGTTTAACGAAGCCGAGTGGAGAACCATGCAGGCAGTCAAGGGCGTCCTCGACCCCAACGGCATCCTCAACCCCGGAAAAATTTTCGAACCCTTTCTTCCTTGGGAAAAGATTCCCGTCAAAGAGACCTTGCCTTGGGAAAAGAAAGAAGAAGAATGCGAACCGCTGGAACGATGAAGAAGATTTTATCCTTATTCTTGCTCGCGCTCGGCTTGTTCTGGCCGAGTTACGCCGTGGCCGAAATGAACGAATGGACCGACCTCAAGGGACGCACCCTTAAGGCCAAGTTCATCAAGGGCGACCCGCAAAAGGTTACGGTGGAGTGGAACGGTCGCCGCTTTGATCTTCCACTGAACACGCTCGCCCCCGATTCACGTAAGCTCGCTCTCAAGCTCATCTCCGCCGCCGCCTACGAGGCCCGCAAACCCGGAGGCTCCGAAGGAATGCAAACCTGGACGGACTCGCGGGGACGTAGTCTCTTAGCTCGCTTTGTCCGGTCCGACGACGTCACCGTCACCCTAAACCTGAAGGGCAAGGACGTCGACGTCCCCTTGGCGAGCCTCAGCGAGAAATCCCGTGTACAAGCCGAGGAACTGCGTAAGAAATCCTCTCCGAAAGCACCTGGAAGTCCCTCTGCGCCCAAGCTCGAACCTACCTCTGCAGAGGGCCTCCTCGACCTCTCCGCCGAACAAATCTGGAGCGCACCGAACGGACAGGCCTTCAAGGGACGATTCGTACGGGCTACCGACGCCAACGTAACCATCACCACTCGTACCATTCTGGGCGCAGAACGCGAGACCGTCTTACCCCTATCCGCCCTCTCCGCAACCTCCCGGACCCTAGCCGAGAAACTGAATGTCCTCGCCAAGAAAGCCGCCAAGGAAAGGGCCGCTTTCGCCAAGAAACGCCTGCGCATGAAGGTCCCCCCCGTCACCGAGGCGGACTTGAAGAAGGAGCACGCTTGGGTCAACGACGCCAACCAAACCGTCCGGGCTTACTTCGTGGACGCTGACGATGCGGGCGTTACCGTCCTCTTCAGCAACAACCCCTCCCGCCCTTATGAATTACCATGGGAGAAAATTTCCCCCGACTCCCAACTCCTAGCCGAAGCCCTCCGCCGAAAAAAGGAGGAACTCGAACCCAAAAAACCGAAAATTCTAGCCGCCGCCCCAAGTCGCCTAGAGTCCTACGGAAACGGACGCTGGAAGGGCTACAACACTGTGTTCCAAAGCGCCTTGTACGACGCTGCCCTCCACTACAGCGGCAAGACCGTTCGCGTCTGGCTCAAGGAGCCCCCTTCGAGCCGAGGAGCGGAGGACGGCGTTCACGCATCCGACAAACCCATCTCCATCCACTTTCACGCCACCTACTACGACCGTTCAGACCCCAAACGCGTTCGCCACCGGCACAGGAAAATCACCTCTTTCGAGAATTCCCCCCCCGTATCCATGGATCGCGAACTCAGCAGCATTAGCGGCACCTTGGACAACAACGCCACCTTCTCCTTCGATATGGACATCAACCACAAGGGCCTCAGCTTCTGGGGCCGCGTCAAAGACCCCCGAAGTGAGAAGTGGCCCACCCGCTTTTCCATCGCCGTGTACACCGCCAACATCGTGCCCGATGCCAAAAACGCCACCCCCGAAATCTGGAACCCCATCGTCGGCGACGCCGCCGTCTTCATCGACCCCATCGAGGAACGCCGCGTCAAACTGTCCTATTTGGAAAAATGGGACGTCCACCTCAAAAAGTACGCCGGCGGCAAGTGGAACCCAGTCAAAGCCGTGGAATTCATGGGCAAGCCCTACGGTTCGCACAAAGTACGCGTCGCCCCCGCCATCATCACGGACATGAACTTTCGGTGGGGCCGGGGCTACTCCGGCGTCTTTCCTTTCCAAGGGGTCCACCTCGGTTTCAACTCAGCCAAGCCTGAGGACATTGGCATCATTTCCAAAAACCGCCGCCTCAGCGTGTATGTTACCAAAGGCAAAAAGTGATACGCCCCCGAACGCCCCTCCTCTTTCTCCTCGCCCTCTTCGGACTTTTCCCCCGTGACTACGCCCACGGGGAAAAAATCCGCGTCGCCACCTACAATGTTCGCAACTACCTCCTTTGCGATCGCATGGTCGAAGGCAAATGGAGACCCAACTACCCTAAACCCGAAAAGGAAAAAGCCGCCCTCCGAGCAACCATCGCCGCCATGAACGCGGATATCCTCGCCCTTCAGGAAATGGGCGACGAAAGCTTCATGGAGGAACTTCTGCGCGACCTCCGCGCCTCCGGCGTTCCCGCCTACCCCCACGTCGTCCACGCCCCGCCCGGTCACCCTGAGGAAGTGCGCCGCCTCGCCGTCCTTTCCCGCATTCCGCCTCTCGAAGTGAAGTTTCACCGTAACCTCGACTTCAAGTACTTCGAGCAAAGAACCGTCCCCGACCGCGGCCTCCTCGAAATCCTTTTTGAGACCAATGGCGTCCGCTGGCGCCTCTTCAACCTCCACCTCAAAAGCAAGTGGACCGAACGCAAAGACGACCCCCAAGGCGCCCTCCGCCGCGAACGCGAAGCTAGGGCCATGCGCGATCACCTTCGTCAAACCTATCCACCCGCGACCAACCCCCTCCACCTCGTCGTTGGCGACTTCAACGACCACCTCGACTCCGCACCCCTCCGCCGCTTCCTCACCGTAAGCGGAAATGTCCTCGCCCGCGTCGTCCCCTGCTCTGACTCCCGAGGCCAACGCTGGACCCACCACTATGCCAAGCAGGATAGCTACACCCGTGTGGACTACCTTCTCGCCACTCCCGCAATCTTCGAACGCTTCGTTCCCCGATCTGGAACTATCCGCGACGAACCTGCCGTCTCCACCGCCTCCGACCACCGCTCCCTTCACGCCGACTTCGTCTTCTGATAACCTCGTCGCCCCGCAGACGGTCCCTTCCGCACTCACCCGCCTTACCTCCTCCTTGCCCGTGATTCCGAACGAACCCACTGGCGAACGCCTCGCCCTCTTCAAAACCGACGCCGGCATCACCATGGCCTTCGGCGAACGCACCTACCACATCGATGCGGACGACCCCTTCCACAACATCGGCATCAAGGCCATGGAGCAGGAAGACTATGTGCCTTTCTACGTCGAAATGGCCCGCCAAGAAGGACTCGGTGAACAATTCCGAGACGCCCTCCTCGAAGAAATTCGCAGACTGAAGCAGGAATCTCATTCCTTCTGACTCCGGGCAGACGAACCTCAAAACTTAGCCGTGTATATTCAAACACGGACTTTTTTGCGGAAGGCTTTCCCAATTAAATCCGAAGGATCCAGTAAAGGAAGATGTTCAGCTATTTGTCCGCCGCCTTCAGGATGAAGTTTACTATTGGGGTTGGGTTCTTGAGGCTGTGGGGGTGGTGCCCCACGGCGTCCTTGCGGATTACGGTGATGGAGCCGCCCAGGGCCTTGTAGCGCTTTTCAAGGACATCGGTATTTTCCGCTACGGGGACGACCGTGTCTGCTTGGCCTACGACGTGGAGTAGGGGGACGCCGGCTTGGGCGAGGGGGGCGAGATTGTCGAAGGGTTGGTTTTCGTGTTGCAGTGCTTCCTGTTCGGTGAGCCCGTAGGCGTTGAGGCAGGCTTTCCATGCTCCGTCGCTTCTTTTTCCCGCTCCTTTGCCGCCGGGCCAACTGGTGAAGTCGCAGACTGGGGCGTCGGCGTAGATGGCGCAGACGCGGTTGGGGTTGGCCTTGGCCCAGTTGTAGATGATTAGGCCGCCTCGGCTCATGCCTTCGAGGGCGGGTTTGGGCGAGTAGCCGTGTTTCTCGACGAGGAAGGTGTAAAAGGAGTTCCAGCGCTGGACGGCTTTGGGGGAACCGAAGAGGTTGCCCACATCGCAGTAGGCTAGGCTCCAGCCTTTGGCGAGGAGGGCGAGGTCGGTTTGGGGTTCGTGCCCCCAGAAGCGAGCCCGCCAAATCCAGGGTTTGCCCGGAGCGGCTTTCTTTGGGATGACGACGCGGCAGCCGGCGCCTTCGTGTTTGAATTGAAAGGCGTCGAAATCTCTCCAGGAGGTTTTCTTGCCGGGGAATTCGGCGGCGAGGAGGCCCGCGACGGAAAAGGCGAGCGTGAGAGATAGGATGAGGGGTAGGTGGGGTTTCATTGTATCAAAGATCGAGTGCGTCAGATTTTGCCCCAGATTTTTTGCATAAGGGCGTAGGTGAGGGGGTCGTGTTCCTTCAGTTCGGCCCGGACGAAGGGGTAGAAGTCGTTTACGCCGAGGTAGGCTTCGGTCATTTCGGCGAAGAACTCCTTGTGGTTGGTACGGGCGTAGTGCTTGGTCTTGCCGCCACTGTAGAGTAGGACGCGTTCGTAGAGGCCCTTGTCTTCGGCGTTTTTGTAGGCGGCGATGACCTCCTCGTCGTCGAAGCCGAGAATCTGGTCGTGGTAGGCGTGGGCCAGTTCGTGCAGGACCACGTAGGGGTGCTTGGCCCAGGTGTGGCGGTCAAGCAGGGACTTTGCCCGGGGGAGGTGGACGCGCTTTTCCAGTCTCGGGTCGTGCCCGTGGTTGCGGAGCCAGCCCGCGTTGGGGTGGTACTGCATGTTTCGTAGGGCGTGGGCGAGGTCCAGGCGGATGGGAAGGGTCTTCAGTACCTTGGTCTTCTCCGCGGGCAGGATGTAGGTGATGCGTTGGAGGTGGTTGGCCAGAGCCTTGGTCACCTCTTGTTCGAATTTCTTGTGTTCCTTGGCCAGGAGCTTGGGGTCGTACTCGATGATCCAGCCCTCCACATTCCGGATGACGGGTTCGTAGAACTTTTTTTCCTCCCCCTTTTCCTTTGCAGGTTCGGAGATCCCTTCTTCGGTAAGCACCAAGGAGAGCAAAGGCGTGAACACGAAGGCGAGAAGCTGAGCGAATCTAATGTGCATGGGGGGACGGGTTACAGGAGGAACCCCCCGGCGTGCAAGGGTCTTCGGTCTTCTCCTCGCGACTTGCCAAGGGCACAGGGAACGCTACGCTCCATCGTCATGCTGGCCGCCATTCTCGTCGCAACTTGTGTGTTTTGTTATTTGGCCTACCGTGTTTACGGAGGCTTTTTGTCGCGTCATTGCCTACTTGATGACGAGCGGGAGACTCCCGCCTCGTCCCAAGAGGATGGCGTGGACTATGTGCCGACTCGGGCCTCCGTCCTCTTCGGTCATCACTTTTCGTCTATCGCCGGGGCCGGCCCCATCGTGGGACCGATTCTGGCGGCCACCTATTTCGGTTGGGGGCCGACCTGGGCGTGGATTCTCGTGGGGGCAGTTCTGGTGGGCGGGGTGCATGACTTCGGGAGCACCCTCATGTCGGTGCGAAACGGAGGGCGTTCCATCGCGGACACCATGCGAAACCTCCTCGGGGAGGGGGCGGGGAAACTGTTTCTCGTCTTCGTGGTGTTGGCGTTGATTTACGTCATCATCGTGTTCCTGGACCTGACCGCGAACACCTTTCAAAAGCAACCCGAGGTAGCTACTGCTTCCACTTGGTTCATTGTCACGGCCTTGGCTTTTGGCTGGGTCTTGTTGCGTAAAGTGGTTCCCTTGGGAAAGGCGATATGGGTGTTTATTCCACTCACCTTTGTGGGCTTGGCTGTCGGACATTACTTTCCCGCTCCCGATTGGGACAAGCAGACTTGGGTTTTCCTTACCTTGGGCTACTGCTATGTTGCCGCTATATTGCCGGTAAGCGTACTTCTTCAACCACGCGACTTTCTTAGCGCAGGCTTTCTTTACGCCATCCTCGGGTTCGGTTTGTTCGGTATGCTGTTTGCCAACGAGTCGATCCAACTGGATGCATATATTAGTTGGGAAACGGGTAATTCCGGCATGCTGTTTCCCTTTCTCTTCATCACCGTTGCTTGCGGCGCCTGCAGCGGTTTTCACAGCATCGTATCAAGCGGCACCACCTCGAAACAGATTCGGCGTGAATCCGATGTCACGAGAATCGGCTATGGCAGCATGTTGGTGGAAGGCGTGCTGGCGGTTTTCGCCATGGGTTGCGTGGTTGTTTTGACTACCGCTGAGCGGGAAAGCGGAGGCGGTCCGGTCGGCTTGTTCGCGGTAGGGGCGGCCAAGTTCTTTCATGCGGTGGGCATCCCCGTGGAATTGGGCAAGGAGTTCGCCATGCTTGCCATCAGCACCTTCCTGCTGACCACCCTCGACACCTGCACCCGTCTGACCCGATTTCTCTTCGAGGAATTGTTAGACTGGCGCAACGTTGCCAGTCGCTACCTAGGCACCCTGCTGGCCCTAGTCGGACCTGCCTTTCTCGTTTTCCAGACTTTCCCTGGCCCCGAAGGCAAAGATTTGCCTGTATGGAAGGCCATTTGGCCTTTGTTTGGAGCTACCAACCAATTGCTTGCAGCCCTCGCCCTACTCACTTTCGTGGTCTTCCTCAAGGCATCGAAAGTGTCTTATGGTTTCGCCCTTCTGCCCGCCGTGGTTATGATCGTGATGCCTATGACGGCCCTCGCTATGATGACTCAGAAGTACGGTTTCGACACCATGCTCGGCTCTGTTTCCGCCGCCATGTTCCTGCTCGGTTTCTTTCTCATCATCTTGTCATGGCGCTATCTGACAGGCGGCTCTGCGGGCGAGCCGAAGTTGGAGTCTCCAAACTGAGGTAAGAGCACCCGAGGGGAGGGAATAAGAGGGGCGAACGGGTTCAAGGGCTCTCATGCATGTCGAAATCATCGTCCTGCTGTTGCTCGCCGCAGTCTTCGTCGTGCTCAAGTTGCTGCAAGGCGATGTGGAGCGTCGCCGGCGATTGGATAGGCAGCACCGTCTCTTGCGCGACAAGGCCGCCACCGGCGGCTTTTCCGAAAGGAAAAAGTGGGAGGAGTTCGCCGAGGAGCACGGAAATTACCTGCCTTCGGTTGAGGCGGAAGAGGACCAATGCGATATAGAACTCGATGACCAAGCCGAAGTGAAGGACGGTGACGGGGATGCGTCCGAACTGCAAAAGTGAATTGGTCTT
>CAXGVD010000039.1:0-11707 GCA_964012695.1 uncultured Opitutia bacterium | reverse complement strand
CAAATACCACGCGAGGAATACCTCGGAGGAAACAAGCCCGAAGAGCGTTTCCCTACTCCTGACATCTTTCCAAAGTACTGATCAAAGGAAATCCAACATCATGATGAGAACATTTGGAGAACTAAACAAATGACAATTCAGTAAAGCACTGATCAGTAGCACATCGCTTCCCAATGCCTGAAAATCTTCTTCCAGGGTTGAACAAGGGGCGAGAAGGAAACCTCAAGGTGGACGCAAGCTGGTCTCCGCTTCGCCGGATTTTCCTTCGTCACCAAGCAAAACGCCCTTCCTCTTCGCAGGCTGTTGCTTTAGCGTAACTTGTGCTAAACACGATGTTAAGAATTGTTACCAGCTTCGTCCTCGCCGCATGGGCTTCCGCAGTGTGCGCCCAGGAGCAGGACTATGTAAAGGATGTTCGCCCGCTCCTTGAACGGCATTGCGTGAAGTGCCACGGACCGGAAAAGCAGAAGGGTAAGTTCCGCATCGACACCTTGGGGCAGAAACTCCACGAGGGTGAAAGCGCCGGGTTTTGGCATGAGGTGCTGGACCAGCTCAACGAGGGCGAAATGCCGCCAGAGGACGAGACTCAACTGACCGCCGAGGAACTGGCCACCTTCACTGGTTGGCTGGAGGCTGGCCTCAAGCAGGCCGCAGCCAAGCGTTCGAGCACCGGCGGACGCCAACTGATGCGGCGGATGAGCCGTTACGAATACCAGTACACCCTAGAGGACTTGCTCGGCGTAGCCCTCGATTATACCGCTCACGTCCCTGGCGACCTCTCCGGCGAGGACGGTCTGATGACCAACGCCAAGCATCTGGGCATGTCGCCCGTCCTGATGAACGGTTACATGGAAGTCGCCCTGATGGCCATGCAAGAGGCCCTGCCCGAAAAGCCGGATAAATTCCACAAGAAGACCCTCACCAACTTCCAACCCTCTAAGATTCGCGGCCAACGCGAGGTCGGCGCACCCAAACGCAAAAAGGGCGAGCCCAAGCCCAAGCCTGTGAGGACCGACCCCCGCATCATCGCCCCGTCCCCGGGATTCAAGCTCTCCCACTTCAAGGCGGACCTGCCCCGCAAGGTCACATTCGTGGAACGTCCCTTCGCGGGACGCTTCGCCATTCGGCTCAAGGTGAAGGCCACGGCGTCCTCAGACGGACGCCTGCCCGAACTGACTATCCAAGTCGGTCACCGAGCCTCAGGTGATTACGACCCCAAGAAGGTAATGGGCCGCCGAATGGTCGATCCGGCCAAGGGCGAGCACATCGTCGAGTTCATCGGCAACGTGGAGGATTTCCCGCTGGGCAAGAAAGGCGGCTACTACAACGGTAGTGGCAGCCACGACGTAACCCACCTCTCCGTTTATGTCTGGAACACCGCTGAACCGAAGGAGCAATACACGCAGCTCTCGCCTCTGAAGGAAGTCGACGAGCCGTTGCTCCACCTTTCCTCCGTGCAGTTGGAAGGCCCGCTCCACGACGGCTACCCAAGCGAGACCGCTAAGAAACTCTTCCCCCCGAAGCCGGAAGATGCGGACGAAAACGCCCACCTCCGCAAGACGCTTTCCAACTTCCTACGCCGGGCCTTCCGGCGCGAGGCCCGCCTCGAGGAAGTGGACCACGCCCACGCCGCCTTCAGCCAATTCAATCAAATCCTTGGCAACGACCGGGACGCCATGCGCAAGACAATGGCCGCTCTGCTCGTCTCGCCGAAGTTCCTATACCTCGTGGAACCGGTGCCCGAAGCCGAGTCGGAAAAAGCCCGCAAGCTGAACGGCTACGAACTGGCCACCCGCCTCTCCTTTTTTCTCTGGGCCTCCATGCCCGACGACGAATTGCTCGCCCTCGCCGAGAGCGGCGAGCTCCTCCGCCCCGACATCCTCAAGGAACAAGTCGACCGCATGAGACTGGACGATAAGTTCCGCCGATTCGCCCGGCACTTCAGCCACCAATGGCTCGGCCTGCCTTCGCTGGAAAACGTGGCTATCAACCCCAAGCTTCACCCCGATTTCTCCGACGAAACACGAGAGGCCCTCAAGGAAGAGACCCTTTCCTTCGCCGAACACATTTTTACGCAAGACCTCAGCGCCCTGAACTTTGTCCGCTCGGACTTCGCCATGCTGAACAACGCTCTAGGCAAGCACTACGGCGTCGATAATGTCCGCGGCTCGCACTTCCGTCCTGTGAAACTGTCCGCCGATTCCCATCGAGGCGGCGTCCTAACGCAGGGCAGCATACACCTAATGGGCAGTGACGGCACCGAATCCAACCCCATCTACCGAGGCGTATGGCTCCGCAAACGACTTTTCGCTGACCCCCCGCCACCTCCACCGCCGGGCGCGCCGCCCCTAGAGAAGAAGGACAATAAAAAACTCTCGCTCAAGGAGCAAATCGCCCTCCACCGAGAGGAAGCCGCCTGCGCTCGTTGTCACGATAAAATCGACCCCTGGGGCATCGCTTTTGAGGCCTACGACCCCACCGGGCGCCTCAAGTCCGCCGGTTTCGACGCCTCCACCACCCTACCAGGCGGAGAGGAGGTTAACGGTCTGCGCGGCTTGCAGGAATACGTCGTCCGAAAGAAGGCGCGCGACTTCGCCAACGGCCTCGTCCGTCGTATCACGGGCTACGCCTTGGGACGCCAACTGGAGTACTCCGACGACGAACTCATAGAAAAATTGACTGAGCAATGGGTTACCAACGGCTACCGCCCAGGAAGTCTCCTCGAAAGTATCGTCACCAGTTCGGCTTTCCTGACCAAGTAAAGCCCAGCGCGACACGACATAAGCCCTTGAATCCGCATAGAGGTCACGCTATCGTTCCATACCATGTACAAGGCCGAATTGGTTTTTGAAGTTCGCGAAGACGAATCGCACGCCGGGTACACAGCCTGCCCCCGTTCCATTCCATTTTCAGCGAAGCGGACACCATGGAGCGTGAAGCGACCGACGCCCATTTTGACGAAAACATGGACGCTCCAGAGATCATTCGCCAGCACTGCATCCACGATGAATTGCTGGCCTGATGAAACCACCCCGAAGCGTCTCAGGTCAACAACTGGCCAAAACTTTGCGTTTGCTCGGCTATAGGAAGAGGTAGACGCAGATCACAGCATGCTAATCGCTGAACTGATGCCCAGGTTTCACCTGTAACAACAAATCCATTCCTTTCCGCGCAAACCACACGCAAACATGAAAAAGTCCTGGCACCTTTCGCGGCGCGACGCCCTTCGCGGCATCGGCGGCATCTCCCTCGGGCTTCCCTTCCTGGAAGCCATGGCATCGCCCTCCCCCACCAAATCGGCGACCACCGCACCCAAACGGCTCGCTTGCATGTTCTTCCCCAACGGCGTCACCTTGCCGCCTGAGAAAGACCCCCACCACGCCGACTGGCATTGGTTTCCCAAAGGCGAAGGCAAGGATTACGCACTCAACAAGTCCACCAAATCCTTCCAGCACCACCGCGACGCCATCACCTTCCTCTCCGGCCTCTCCCACCCCGCCGGACGCCACATGGCCGGGCACGGCGTCTCCGACGTCTTTCTCACCGCCGGCCCCGTGGACGCCAACGCCTACCGGAACACCATTTCGCTCGACCAGCTCGTCGCCAAAAAACAAGGTCGCGACACGCGCCTACCCTTTCTCCCGTTGTCAGTAGGCGGCGGCGTAGGCACGCTCGGCCGCACGCACACGCTATCATACACTAAAACGGGCCAGCCAATCCCCGCCGAAAGCAACATCCGGCGCTGCTTCAACCTAATGTTCGGCCAGGAGAAGGACAGCCTCGACAAGGCCCGCCGCGAACTGCTTGTCCGCAAGAGCATGCTCGACGGCGTGCTGGAGGATTCCCGCTCCCTGAAGACCCGCCTCAACGCCGCCGACCGCAGTACCCTCGACAACTACCTCGACTCAGTCCGCCAACAGGAGCAACGCATCCAACGTCTCGAAAGCTGGCTCGACAAACCCAAGTCCGCCGTGGACGAAGCCTCCCTCAGCATCGACGCCACAAGCTCCAACATGCAGGATTACGTACGAGCTTTCTACGATCTCATGTTCCATGCCTTCCGTACGGACACCACCCGAGTCATCACGCACATGCTTGGCATCGAGGGCGGCGGCTCCAAGTCAGACCACTTCCCAAGAGCGCTCGGACTCGATGCCCACCACGCCCTCAGCCACCGCCGAAAGTCCACCTTCAAGGACTGGGGACTCTGGGACCAATTCATGAACGAAAACTTCTCATACCTGCTAAAGCAACTCAAGGAGGCCCCCGAAGGCGAAGGCAGCGTGCTCGACAACACTCTCATCCTGTACGGCTGCTCCACCAGCACCACTCACCTGGCGAAGAACTACCCGCTCATTCTTGCCGGCGGCAAAAACCTGGGCCTCCGCCACGGCCACTTCCGCAAGTTCGACGAAAGCAAGGTCCGGCTCGCCGACCTATACGTCACCATGCTCAACACCCTCGGCGTAGAAACTGGGCAATTCGGCGACAGCACCCGCGAACTCAATGAAATCCTGCAGGCGTAGCGTTTGAATGAACAAGCCCTACTGAACGTTCGGCCCACAAAGGTCTTCACGTTCCCCACGAACTGCGTCTCCTTCCCAAAAGGAAGCACCCGCCCGATTAACGACCTTCTCTTTTACCGGAATTAAGCGGGCCCTCACCGAGGCTACCGCTGTTCACTCGGCCCGCCGAAAGGCAAATGCAATTCACTCGGGCAAGGCACTTGCCTTTTGTCGAAAGATTCCTTCCATAATTGATTCTCGTTACCCGAGTCTTAAAATCATCCAAACCCAATCGGCATGAAAACTTCCGTTTCTTCTCTCTTCTTTTGCTTAGCCTTTTTGGCCGGCGGTTTCGTCACGCTTTCCGCGAAGGAAGAAAAGCCGCTCAACGGCCTCATGATTACGGGGGGCTGTTGCCACGATTACAAGAACCAGCGGAACATCATCAGCGAGGGCGTAAGCAAACGCCTCAAGGTCAAATGGGAAATCTTCTTCGAGATGAACCAAGAGAAGAGCAAGGCCCACTTGAGCAAGAAGGGTTGGGCCGACAAGGCCGACTTCATCGTTTGGAACCACTGCTTCGCCCATGAGAAGGACTCCAAGTTCGTTGATTCCCTCGCCGCCGTGCACGAGGCGGGCAAGCCCGCCGTGGCTCTCCACTGCGCCATGCACTCCTACCACTGGAGCATCAAACCTGCGGAAGGTAAGAAGGAAAACACTTGGCCAACCATGCTCGGCGTCTATTCCAAAGGGCACGGACCGAAGCGTAAAATCACCGTAACCAAAGTGGAGGGCAAGGAATCGCACCCCATCCTGAAAGACCTTCCCGACAGCTGGACTACCCCCGAGGGCGAGCTTTACAACACGCAACGGATTCTCGGCGCCGAAGTCTTGGCCCACGGAGCCAATGGCGTGGCCAAGGAACCGCAGGCAGTGATTTGGACCAACGAGCACGGCAAGGGGCGGGTTTTCGCCACCACCATCGGGCACCACAACTCCACCATGTCCACGAAGGAGTACCTCGACTTGGTGACCAACGGCATACGCTGGGTCACCAAGACGAAGTGATCGGCATAGGGGCGTGAGCGAAATGCGCCCTCTCCTCGGACTGACTTTTTTTTGCATGACCCTTCTTCCGTCTTGGGCGGAAGATGATTACAACTTGTGGAGTCTCGCCCGTCTGGGGGCGCCCGCCGAGCCCCGACTTGAAGACGACTTCTGGAGCCGGTCGCTGGTCGATTCCTTCATTCTGGCCAAGTTGGCGGCACATGACCTCCGCCCCCAGTCCGAGGCCGACCGCCACACTCTGGTCCGTCGTCTCACTCTCGGACTCACGGGTTTGCCGCCGAAGGTAAAGGAGGTAGAGACCTTCGTCGCCGACGATGCCCCGCAGGCCTACGAGCGTCTGGTCGAACGGTTGCTCGCCAATCCCGCGTACGGCGAACGCTGGGGCCGACATTGGCTGGATGTCGTGCGCTTCGGTGAAAGCAGTGGCCAGCTCACGGTCAACGAGGACAAGTCCCGGCCCAACGCCTGGCGTTTCCGGGACGCAGTAATTCGCGCACTGAACGAGGACTTGCCCTTCGACCAGTTCGTGAAATTCCACTTCGCACCGGACAAACCCCACAAAGAGCTGGGCCAGTTTATTCACTTGGGCACGCGTCTGCAGAACAATTCCAACCCCAACGACAAACAATTCCACCGGCTAGACGACATGGTGGCCACCACGGGCACGGCCTTCCTCGGCATAACCTTCGGATGCGCCAGGTGCCACGACCATCCCGTCGACCCGATGTCCACCGAGGAATACTACCGACTTACCGCCACCTTCTGGGACCAAGTGAGGGAAGCGCCCAAGGCATCCAGAAAGAACATCCCCTTGGAAATCAAGGAGCCGCGCGTCCTGCACCAGGGCAACTGGCGCACTCCGAGGCAGGCCGTGCTACCGGGATTCCCGGGTGCTTTATCCCGCAAGGGGCATTCCCATTGGCGGGATTCGGCGAAGAACGAACTAGCGGCGCTGGGCGACTGGCTGACAGATACCGAGTACGGCGCGGGCGAGTTGTTGGCCCGGGTCATCGTTAACCGGTTGTGGCACCATCATTTCGGGCAGGGTCTGGTCAAAACGCCCAACGATTTCGGCCACCTCGGCGAACCGCCCTCGCATCCGCTCCTACTGGACTATCTCGCCAGACGGCTTATCGAGGAAGGGTGGCGGCTCAAGCCGATACACCGTCTCATCCTCAACAGTGCAACCTATCGGCAGGCCGGCACGGCGGACACCGCCCCGATGCAGGTGGATGCTGAAAATCGGCTCCTCTGGCACAGGCGTCCCAACCGGCTGGAAGCGGAGGCCATCCGGGACACGCTTCTAGCCACGGCCGGCGTCTTGAACATGCAACCGTACGGCCCCAGCATCTCCATCGGGCACGCCCGCAAAGAAGTAAAGGACGACCCGCGGAGCTGGCGCCGCTCGATTTACCTGCAGGCCCACCGCTCGGCCAAGCACCCAACTCTCAGCCTCTTCGATCCTCCCGATTCTACACACAGCGTGGGTGCCCGCAACACGGGAGCCACGCCTAACGGCGCCTTGTTCGCTATGAACGCCCCGCTGGTCCAAGAACTGGCCAGTGCCCTGGCCAAGCGCGTACAGGCCGAGACCAGCGGCGATTCGGCCTCCCAAGTGCAACACCTCTACCTACTCGTTCTGTCTCGCCCGCCTCGCCCGGAAGAGCTGGAGATTGGCTGCGAGCTTCTAGCCGAAAAACATCCCGCCGCCCTCCGCCGCTATTGCCATTTGCTCTTGGGACTGAACGAGTTGATTTACGTGAACTAATGAGGCCCGACCTACATTTCGACCGACGCCGGTTCCTAAGCCACCTGAGCCTAGGCGGACTGGCCCTGAACGAGATGCTTGCGAACGAGAAGGCCGGCAACATGCCGAACCCGCTCTCTCACCACCGACCGCAGGCGAAAAACGTCATCATGCTCTTCATGTGCGGCGGCGCCAGCCACCTCGAAACCTTCGACCACAAGCCAAAGCTCCGACAACTAGCCGGCAAGAAGGCCCGGGACCTCTTCAGCAGGGACGAACTGCAGGGGTTCAACCCCGAGAAGACCGTGGAGAACTGCCAAATCCTGCCACCCGTCTTCGAATTCAAGCAACATGGCCAAAGCGGAGCCTGGGTCAGCGAGATTTACCCCAAGCTGGCCAAGGTGGCGGACGAAATAACCTTCCTGAAGAGCGTGCGTACGGACTCGGCGATTCATTCCGTGGGCGAGATGCTCTGGCACACGGGCCACCCACGCGCCGGATTCCCGAGCATGGGCTCCTGGGTCACCTACGGTCTGGGAAGCGAACGTGCCGACCTACCAGCTTACGTCGTGATGAAGGACGGTGTCAGCACTACCGGCGATGAAGTTTTTCAACAAGGCATGTTGCCTGCTCGGCACCAGGCCGCGGTGGCGGAGGTCGCCGCCGGCAAGTCGCCATTTCCCAACCTGCGCCCTCGGACCGACATAAGCCTCGAACAGCGCCGCAGGCATCTCGATGCCCTCAACCGGTTGAACAGGATGCACCGCGACCGGCACCCCTCGCAACCCGACCTAACGGGACGTATCGAGGCGTTTGAAATGGCCTTCCGCATGCAGAGGAGTGCCACCGAGGTGTTCGACCTCTCCCGGGAGCCTGGGAGCATACGCGCCCTCTACGGCGAAAACCTGTTCTCCAAGCACTGCCTGACTGCCCGGCGGTTAGTCGAAAACGGCGTGCGCTTCGTGGAGATTCTGGACGGGGCCAAGGGAAGGCTGTGGGACGCCCACGGCAACCGGGGCGGCCTGATTGAGAACCACCGCTCCAACGCCGCCCGCACCGACCAGGGAATCGCCGCCCTAATAACCGACCTCAAGGCCCGCGGCATGCTGGAGGAAACTCTCGTGGTGTGGGCCACCGAATTCGGCCGCACCCCCTTCGAGGAAGCCAACCGCGAATCGAGAATCGGCCGCGGCCACCACCACCGCGGCTTCACCCTCTGGATGGCCGGAGGCGGTCTCAAGCCGGGCTTGAGCTACGGCGCCACCGACGAACTCGGCATGAACGCCGTCGAAAACCCAGTGCACGTCCACGACGTCCACGCCACCATCCTGCTCCTGCTCGGCCTCGACCACCTCAAGCTCACCTACCGGCATAACAGCCAAGACGTCCGCCTCACCGATGTCTTCGGCAACGTCATTCACGATATTCTGGCGTAGTGCCAGGTCTTTCGATTCGACCGCCATGTCCAAACCACTTCTACTTTGCCTACTATTGACCAGCGGTCTCCTTGCTGCCGAAGAGGTTACCGAGCTCGACAAAGTAATCCTACGCCCGGAGGCGACTCCCGGCCCTCTGGACAATCCCCTGAAGGGCTATTGCGTCTACACCGACGCGGGCAAGATTAACCGCCCCTATTCCATGGTCTACTTCTACGCACCATGGAAGAAACTGGAGCCGACGGAGGGGCGATACACTTTCGCCGAATGGGAGAAGGGAGCCTGGGGTAGTCCGGCGGCCGCGGGCAAGCATGTCGTTCTGCGGGTCTACGCGGACTACCCAGCGAAGCCTTCGGCTTTGCCCGGCTGGTTACTAGGCAAAGGCGTCAAGCAAACGCCCTACAAGGACTACGGCGGCGGCCTCAGCCCCGACTACGACCACCCCGCCATGACGACCGCTCTCGAACGACTGGTCACGGCCATGGGCAAGCGGTATGACTCCCATCCACGGGTGGCCTTCGTACAGCTTGGACTCCTCGGCTTCTGGGGAGAGTGGCACACCTATCCCAGAAACGAGCTTTTTGCTTCGGCTCAGACACAAAGACGAGTCCTGGAAGCCTACCGCAAGGCCTTTCCCAACAAGCAGTTGATGGCCCGCTACGCGGACGGCCTGCCCGGCGAATACCCTGGGATGGGCTTCCATGACGACATGTTTCCCGAGGACACAGACAACGGCAAACCCTGGTCTTTTCTTGAACGCCTCCGCCGGGCCAAGCGGATTGATTCCTGGAAGACCACCATCATCGGGGGCGAGATGGTTCCCCTGCAAGCCAACAAATGGCTGGGCAAGGAATGGAAGTTCACCTTGGAGATGGCGAGGCGTTCGCATTTTTCCTGGGTGGGGCCTTATGGGCCGGCCCTTCAAGGCAAGGCTTCCACGCAGTTCATCGAGCGCAGTGACGAGCTGGTGCGTCGGCTCGGCTACCAGTATCGCCTCACGGAGATTCGCCATGCCAAGAAGGTCAGGGCAAGACAGGCCATGAAGGTCGTTATCCACGGCGTGAACGACGGGGTCGCGCCGTTCTACTACCCATGGCCGATTCAGATGGCCTGGCTCGACGTCCACGGTAACAACATCGCCACCTCCACCATACGCGAGGACCTCCGGAAATGGCTGCCGGGCCCGTTCACCCTCAATGCGGATGTAGAAGCTCCAGCTGAAAAAGGCCACTATCGTCTGGCCTTGGGCATCGAAGATCCATGGACCCGAAAGCCCGCTATTCGATTCGCCAACAAACTACCCGTCATCCGGGGCTGGACCGTTCTTGGCGAGCTTGTCGTCGAGTAGTTTTCACGCCTACTCCGCAAAGATAGGTTGCCTTCGGGCGTTGGCGCCATTTGTTCCTTTGGCCGCATGAATCAATCCTGCTTGCTTGCCCTGACGGCTTTTGCGTTCACCTCCTTGGCCGTTGCCAAGGAAAAGAGACCAAACGTCATTTTTCTCTTCACGGACGACCAGTCAAGTTACTCGCTGGGCTGCTATGGAAACGAGGACGTGAAGACCCCGCACATCGACGGCTTGTCGGAGGCGGGCATGACCTTCGACCACCACTACGACACCACGGCCATTTGCATGGCCAGCCGGGTAAACGTGATGACCGGCCTCTACGAGTACCGCCATGGTTGTAACTTCGACCGCGGGCCGCTCCTAGAGGAGCATTGGCGGGAGAGCTATCCCGTGAAACTGCGGGAAGCGGGTTACCTGACGGCCTTTGCGGGGAAGTTCGGCTTCGAGGTGAAAGGAGACGGCAAGGAGAAGCCGCGTCTGCCCGAAGAAGCTTTCGACAAGTGGGGCGGCGGCCCCGGCCAAACGAGCTATGCCACGGCCAAAAACCCAAGCATGGCGGCCTACGCCCGGGAGTTCCCTCATTCGAGCCGTTCCTACGGAGCCTTCGGGCGGGATTTCGTGCGGGAGGCGGCCAAGAGCGGCAAGCCGTTCTGCCTATCCATCAGCTTCAAGGCCCCGCACAAACCAGACCAGCCCGACCCCCTCTTCAACCAAGTGTACGCGGGCAAGAAGTTCAATAAGCCTGCCAACTTCGGTCGAGAGTACGGCAGGCACTTCTCCCAGCAAAGCCGCCAAGGCCGGCAGTACGAACGCTTCGTGAGCTGGGGCTACCGTGACCGCTACGACGAGGTCATGGCCCTCTATCACCAAATGGTGCACGGCGTGGACGCGGCGGTGGGCATGATTCGGCGGGCGGTAAAGGAGGCGGGCGTGGCCGACGACACGGTCTTTATCTTCACTTCCGACAACGGTTTCTTCTGCGGTTCCCACGGCTATGGCTCCAAGGTGCTTCCTTACGAGGAAGCGAGCAACGTGCCCCTCATCCTATTTGACCCTCGGCATCCCAACAGTGGGAAGAAGCTGCGTTCCGACGCCCTAACCGCCAATGTCGACATAGCCCCCACCATCATGGAGTTGGCAGGGCTCGAAGCACCCAAGGGAATTGACGGGGCAAGCCTCCTCCCCCTGCTCGACGACCCCGAGACAACGGTTCGCGAGACGGCCCCTTTGATAAATGTCTGGGGGCCCAAAACGGTTCACAGCCTCGCCGTCGTGACCAAGGACTACAAGTACGTCTACTGGCCCTACGAGGATGGTAAAACCTTCCGGGCCACCGAGGAACTTTTTCATCTCGGCAAAGACCCGCACGAATTGAATAACGTCGCCTCAAGCGAACCACAGGCCCTGTACGACCTGCGTTCCACCTACGACCGGGCCGTTTCCGTCTGGCGTAAAGACGCCGTGCCCTACCACGGTTACCCCGAGTACGGCGACATCTTCGACCGCTCCATCCCGTGGCTCCCAAACGTTTCCGCCAAACCGAAGAAGCCCGAGCCGCCGGCCATAAAACTCGAACGCCCTGAGAAAAAGCCAGGCGGGAAAC
>CAXGVD010000038.1:0-11749 GCA_964012695.1 uncultured Opitutia bacterium | reverse complement strand
CCGTCCGCCTTCGCAACCCGAACATTCACCCGGGAGCAGGTCACGGATGTCAGGGTCTCCGTCCCGAATTTCAGTGGCACCCGCGTCTCGACGGGCAAAAACCGTAACGCGGCGGAAACAAGGCGAACATCGGTCTCGGCAGGCATCCCACCCATAAGAAAGAGGCGTCGGAACAGGTCAAGGCATACCCGTAAGTTTTGCTTTTCCCATCCGCGGAAACTTGCGAAGATGGTCTTATGGATACAGACTTGATCGGGTTGTTCGCCCTGTTGGTGGGGTTGGAGTTGATACTGGGCGTGGACAACGTGCTGGTCATCGCCATCCTCGTGGGCCGCCTGCCCGAGGCGAAGCGTAACGCGACGCGCAACCTTGGTCTGGGGCTTGCCCTGCTGTTCCGGGTGCTAATGGTGTTCGGCGGGCTCAAGCTGGTGGAACTCACGGAACCGGCCTTTCCGGACGGGCCGGACTGGTTCGCCTATTCAGTACGCGACCTCGCCCTCATGGCGGGCGGCCTCTTTCTAATTTGGAAGGCGGTGAAGGAAATTTACGTCACGGTGGAACTCTCCCACGAGGAGGCGGGCAAGAGCGGCGGCTCCACCTTTTCCGCCGTAGTGACCCAAATCGTGATTTTGGACGTGGTGTTCTCGCTGGATTCCGTCATCACCGCGGTGGGACTGACGAGCGACCGCATGGTCATAATCTCCGCCGTCGTGGTATCCTTCGTCGTGGTGCTATTCTTCGCCAAACCCATCGGGGACTACATCCTCGCCCACGCCTCGCTGAAAATTCTGGCCCTCGCCTTTCTAATCGTCATCGGCGTCACCATCTTCATGGAGGGGCATCATTGGGAGGTGGACAAGAAACTCATCTACGTACCCATGGGCTTCGCCCTCGCCGTGCAAGTCCTCCAACTACGCTACCTTCACAACAAGAAAACGGGTGTCGCCGCCAAGTAGCGGAAGCCGCCGCCAAATCCCGAACCCCGCTCAAGCATGAATCACCAACCACCCAAAGCCTACAAAAACGAAAAGTTTCTTAACAGCCCCCAAGCCCGGTCCATCCGAGTCCAGTGCGAGTTGTTCGAACCCGAACACCGTCTCGCCGAGAACGAGGTGAACCACACCATCGTCTTCTTCGGCTCGGCCCGTTCCAAGGACCCCGCCGAGGCCCAAAAGGAACTGAACCTCCTCCTCGCCGAACTCCCCCCCGAAGACCAACGCGATTCCGAGCAGCAAGCCTCCATCCGTAAGGCCGAGCAAACCGTCCGTCTCGCCAAGTACTACGGCGAAGCCGCGGAGCTGGCGGAAAAGCTAACCGAGTGGTCTCTCAAGATACGCGACCCCGATAAGCGCTTCCTCGTCTGCTCGGGTGGTGGTCCGGGCATGATGGAAGCCGCCAACAAGGGAGCCTACCAAGCGGGCGGCAAGTCCGTGGCCCTCGGCATCAGTTTGCCCTTCGAGCAAGGAGTGAACGAGTACGCCTCCCCCGAACTGGCCTTCGAGTTCCACTACTTCTTCGTCCGCAAATTCTACTTCCTCTACCACGCCAAGGCCCTGCTAGTCTTCCCCGGCGGCTTCGGCACCATGGACGAACTCTTCGAAACCCTTACCCTCATCCAAACGGGAAAGCTTGGGAAAAAGATTCCCATCCTTCTCTACGGAAAGGATTTCTGGGAAGGCCTAATCGACTTCGACAAGTACCTCGATTGGGGCGTCATCTCGCCGCAGGACCTCGAACTCTTTCAAATCGTAGACGATGTCCCCACCGCCTACGATCTAGTCGTGGAAGGCCTCGAACACTTCTACCTGTAAGGCTTCGCACGCGCGCCTTAGCCTCACCGGCTAAGACGAAAAGAACTCAAAGGTCGGGGAAGAGACTGCCACGACCTATTTTCTTGGCTCGACAGTCGCGGCAGACGCAGTTGGCGCCGTGGTCTTCGAGGGTATCGCCGGTGGGCTCGGGGGTGGGAGCCGGTGCAGGAGCGACGTTGTCGAGAAGGTCGGCGGGTTTCTGAGGGTTCACGGGGCGGCCCACGGTGACGGCGGGTCCGGCGGCGGAGGAGGTAGGGGCGGGTGCGGACGCGGGAGAAGCGGCGGGAGGCGCCTTCGTGGCGGCACCCGGTCGAGGGGAGGCGGCTCCGGTTCCTCCAGCGTTAGGAGAAGGGCGAGCGGCGGCTTTTTGGGCTCGTTTCGCCGCAGCCATGTATTTGGGACGGGCCAGTTCGACGAAGTTGGTGTCGGCCACAGGCATGACGGCGCGGAACTTGTCGCTGTGAGCCTGGGAGATGATCAGGCTGACTGAGGAGCCCGCATGGTTATATAATCGGAGGGCCTTCACGGTATCTCCGGACTTCATGGGAATCTTAGCTTGTCCGGAATTGTCCTGAAGGATGATCGGCTTCTTCACTTGCACGGCGGAGGGAAACAGGAGCGTGCTGTTGATGCGGGCCCAGCCGAGGACCGCCGCGTCGTCTGCAGCGGGGGCCTCGGGAGCAACGGAAGCGGTTGGAGCGACGGGAACGGTAGGAGCGACGGGGCGGGAGGATGAGGCGGCGAGGCGGGCCTCGGCGTCCGCCAGGTCGCCTTCGAGGTCGCGAATTCGAGCGTCCTTGGTCATGGACTCGGAGGCTTGGGCGAGAAGACTTTCCTTCTCTCCCATAAGGGCGTCGATGCGGGCTTGGAGTTTTTCCTTTTCCTCGGCCTGCTCGGCTTTCAGATTCTCCTCTTCTCCTTGGTAATACTCCTCGTTGTTTCGGAGGCGGCTGAGTTCGTCCGCAGAAACGATTTCACCCTCCGCCACTTCTTCCCCGCCGCCAACGGCCAAGGTGACGACCAATCCGGCCAAGCTGAGAACCGCCACCACGGCGGCGGCTATGCCGAGGGGCCCGAAGGCGCTTTTCTTCTGTGCGGCGGCGCCCTTGAAGGCGCCTTCCAGCCCTTTTACTTTGGCCTGCATTTGGCGCAGGGTCTGGTCCTTACCGGCCCCGGCTTGAGCGGCGGCCTGCATTTGGTGAAGGGAGGCTTGCAGCTCTTTGCCCATGTCCAGGACCTTGCGGTTCCCTTCGACGAGGCGACCGGAAAGGATCGATGCCACATTGAGGCAGAGCTGGCCGCCGGCGGCGCCGTTTTCACCAATGAACTCCAAGAGCCGTTCGTGGTCGATGCGCCAAAGGATGCACTCGCCCACGGCCTGCACATTAGCGGAAGCCACGCCGCCGGAGAGGAAGGCCATTTCGCCGAAGGCGTCACCAGTGTACAGAGAGGCGATGTGCTGGCCTTGGCCTTGATCGTTGGCCTTGAAAATGCCGACTTCACCAGACACCACGAGGTAGAGGTAACTTTGTTCGTGACCGTCGGCTACGAGTACCTCGTCGCCGGCCAGAAACCATTCGCCACCGTACTTGAGGGCTTCGAGGTTGAATTCGTCGATGTTCGCGCAAAGGCCGTCGGCGGGCATTTCGTAGCCGGCTTCCTCCACATCTTCGCGGTGCAACATTCTCATGGGCGCGTCCTTTTTTGTAGTCTGGGCCGAGATTTAGACTCGATAGTAAGAGGAAAGCCTAGGTACGGAGCTAAGGCAAGCCGCTTGTGAGGAGCGCCGAAACCACGGCTCGGCGTGCCCAAGCGAGAGCCAACCCGACAGCTAACGGGAGGTAGTTTGCCGCCTGAGTTGGGCAGTCACTTCGAGTTGGGCGGCGAACTCGGCGAGGGCTCGGATGACGTACTCCACGGCTTCAGTGGCCTTGTGGAAGGTGTGGCGACGCTCGATTACGTCCCAAGGGGGATATTCGTAAGTGGAAAAGAGGTAGCGGAACAAGTTGCCGAGACGCAACCGGAGGTACAGTTCGGTAAGGAATTGGCGAAGGTAGCGAATGGGCTGCCTGGTGAAACGCACCCTGTAGCCCATGAAGTGGGTGACGACTCCCAGCTTGCCGCGCTTGACGGGGTAGGCTTCGATTACGCGGTGTTCTCCGAGCACGATTCGGAGGTAATCTTCCCCGAATTGAAAGTCCACCTCGGTACTGCCGTCGAACTTGCTCTCGATTCTACGAATGGCTTCGCGAAAAGGTACGAAGTGCGCGCTGGGCTTCTTTTTGACTACCGCCTTGGCCTGCTCCTCGCGTTCTCGGCGAAGCACTTCTTCGCGGGCCGCCGCAACGGCTTGGTCAAAAAAATCTTCTACGTTCATTCAATTGACAAGACTTGCTCAGTCTCTTCCGCGCCCAGCGGGGAGGCTGATGGAATAAGGGAAATTTTCGTTCGGTGGAGTCAATGAAAAGGGAGATGGTTAATTGCTTGGGACATAACCAAACGCCTTATATTAGCGAAAGATTGCAATTTATTACATTTTATTTCACTTTTTTAAGAACGCCCTGTGTAAAGCAAGGTTTTTCCAACTCCAAACTTCCATACCCGAAAACTTGAGTCCCGCCAAATTACGAGAAAACATTGGCAGAGGCAAATATCAGCAATGTTTTGGGGGCCTTTTGTCGTTTAAGGATAGGACAATCCACTTTCGTAGGCAGTTCCTCGCAAGGCTTCGCCAAGGGCTCGGTAGTTCCTCAGCAGGGCGTCTTGGAGAACGGGGTAGTATTGCTCGGAGTGGAAGAAGCAGACGGCTACATCGGCGTCGATCAGCTCCACATCGTCGGGCCGTACGGTGGGCATGCGAAGAAGGCGTCCGCGGGTGAAGTTCTTTAGCTTGAGGATGTGCCGCTCGGTGTTGAGATCTATGGTCTTCTTCATGAGAACGGCGTATTTGAGGCGGTCGAGATCGCCCCGATTGCGCAGGATTAGGACGGCCCGAGCCTCACCATTGGGTCCAGGTCGGTTCAGTTGCCAGAGATGCTTACGCCAGGCGTCCTTGTCATCAGATGGGAAGGTGGCGAGTTCGGGCACGGGTTCCTCGAGGAGCTCGACGGCACCTTGAGAGTCCCGCCGAAGCCGGAAGCGCATGGCAAAGGCTTGGCCGTCCCCTTCCTTGTCCAGAACGAAGGGGGCCACTTCCTCAAGGTGCTCGGTAAGAAACCGCACCTGAAAGCCCGAGCCTACATTTTCGTCCTTGCGGAAGAAGATGAGCTTGTCGGCATCGAGATCCTCGGCCGCGGACCTGCGCTTGAGCACCTCGTAGATTTGGCGGCGGACAAGGGCGTCCTCCCCGGGCACGGCTCCGTCCGCGAAACGGGCGTAGGGATAGGCGGAGGCGAGATGGACGTGGTCGGTCACGACGCGATCCGCCACGGCCTGCAGGCGACGCAGGCCGCGATTTTCAGTGAGGTAGCGGAGGTCGAAGGTGTCCTCAGCCCGAATCCGGTAGGCGTCGCGAAAGAGGCGGTTGCCGAAGCTGTCGAACAGATCCTCGTCCTTTGGCATGCTCTTGTTAGCGACGTTTTCCTCGGGCAGAACGGAGGGGGTGATAACGATGATGACCTCGCGCTTGAGGCCCGTCTTGCTCTTGGTGCGGAAGAGGTGCCCGAGTACGGGTATGCTCCCGAGCACGGGCACCTTGCGCACGGTTTGCTCTGAGTCCTTGGCAATGAGGCCGCCTATAATGAAAGGGGTGTCGTTGGCGATTCGGGCGTAGGTCTTCACTTCCCGTAGGGAGAGTGTGGGGGAGGTGGCGAGAACGACGTCGTCCTTGCCCCTGACCTCTTGGTCCTTGCCCGGCACGCGGGCGGAAACCGAGGCGTTGATTTGGAGGGAGACCTCGGCCCCATCGTCGCTGATGCGCGGTCTTACGGCCAACTCGATACCCGCGGACACGTCCCGAAAGTCCACAGAGGCTACGTAGTCCCTGACGAACTTGGTATTGGCGATCGGAATCTTTTCGGAAACGTTGATGTAGGCCATGCGGTTGTCTAGGGTCAGGACGCTGGGACGGGAAAGTATTTCAGCCGAACCTTCCTTGAGGAGGGCTTGCAAGCGAACATTGAATTCGCGAAAAACATTGGTGGCAGTGGCGTCCAGTTGAGCGGTGCCGGCTGCGGGATTTACGATGTTGCCCACGAGCAGGTTGGAGCCGTCGAGGTGCCGGTTGAGAAGGTTCCCCCCGTGGGCCTTGTTGGTGAAGTTCCATTGGACGCCTAGTTCGTCCAATGCACTGGAAGCGATTTCCAGGACCATGGCCTCGATCATGATTTTGCGGGCGGGCAAGTCGATTTGCTCCCGCACGAGACGCTGAACTCGCCCGTACTGGGTTGGGTCGGCAGGGTCGTAGAAAACCATGAGTTCGTTGAGGGGGTCCGTCTCAGTGCGCGGAAAGGTGCCGGTCTGGGCCGGCACGACCTCGTGATACTTGGTCTCGGGCAAGGCCACGACAACGGGAAGGTTGGCCAGGTCCACGGCGGCGGTAGGCGAACCGATGGTTACCCCGTACAGCTTGAGGAGCTGGGTGCAGCGAACGGGGTCCACGTAGCTGAGCCGGAGGCGTTCGGAGACCATCTCGGGCAGGGAGTCGGGATCCACAGGCGGCCCGAGCCGAGGGTCTTGCCCCGAGACCGGCAAGGTGCAGCCGAGCAGAACGGCGAAGGAAAGGGGGAGAATACGGCAACAGGGGGCGAGAGGGAAGGCGTTTCGCTTTTTCATTAGGTTTCTTGTGGCGATTGTTTTACGGGAGGAGAGGACTCCGCTTCGTTCGTTGGAAATAGGTCAGTGAAGAAAGTCTGGATGGCCTTGGTAACGCCCGCCGTCTTCTTCTTTTGAGCGGGAGCGGGAGCCTTTCTACGCTTGGAAGCCGCTTTCTTGCCTTGGTGGATGCGCTCCTTGCTCAGGGCCACGTTGCGGTTGAGCATGGCGAGAAATTCGCCGCGGCGCTCGGCCAATTCAGCCACGGGGGCTTTGGATATCTCGAAGACCACGCAGTCCGTGGCCGCAAGGACGGTGGATGCCCGACTGCGCCCCGTGAGCAAGCTGTCCTCGCCAAAGTGGCGGCCGCTCTCGAATTGCTCGACTTTAGCCGATCCCTCGTGACCCGCCACGCTGACGAAGGAGGTAAGCAGGCCCTCGGCGAGAAGAAACATGGAGTCGCCGGATGCCCCTTGGTGGTAGAGAACTTCGCCCGCCGCGAGGTCGCGGCGAGTCATCGCGGCGGTGATGCCGTCCCGGTCCTTCTCGGGCAGATCGCGAAGCAATTCCGTTTCCGCTAGGATGCGTCCCTTTCCCTTCCCTTCCTCAAGGCTGAGCTGCCGCTCACCCTTGCGGGACACATACACCTCCTCCTTCGACACGGAAGGCGTTACGCCCGCCCGAGCCAGGTGCTCCACGATGCTCTTGTTCACCACGTGGCGGGACTCGTTCGGAGAAATGTTAACGGGCAGGATGAAGAAGCGCACCTCGTAGCGCTGGCCGTCGAGGGTGGCCTCGTCCAGACGGACCTCGGGCTCGGGGTCCTCGAGGATGCGCTCCCCGTCCGCCAGAGCCTTGACCCCCGACATGAGTATGCGGATGGCCCGGTTGGGCGGGATGGAGTAGTCGATGACGAAGTGCAAATCCTGACGGAAGTGGGGCTTGGGCTGCATGTAGTTTGTCATGATGGTTTCGCCTAAGCGGCTGTTCGGAACCGCCACCATATTGTTGCTGGTAGTACGCAGACGGGTGGTCCTCCAGTTGATTTCGATTACCTGCCCAATGATATGGGTCTCCACCCGGTTTTGGTGAAGCATCACCCAGTCGCCGACACGGAAAGAGCGCTCCACGTGCATAGCCAAGCCGATGAACACGTCCAAAATCACGTTCCGCAGGGCGATCCCGATGATTACGCTTAGCACGCCCGAAGTGGCCCAAATACCCGTCACGGACTGGTTAAACACCGTGGCCAACACCCCAACCCCCGCGAAGAAGAAGACGATAATGCCCGTTACGTCCTTGGGCAGACGCGGCACCCGGCGCCCCGTCAGGTTCGGAATGAGGCCGTCCCAGAAAAAAGTCGTGACGCCGCGCTGAACGAGAAAGGCCGCAGACAACCACAAGCCTATCTGCACCCCGTAAGTGAAGACGTTACGCACCACATAGGAGGCGTTCCCGAGGAAGCGGGACACCAACTCCTCCTGCGATAGCAGGGCGGTGAGAAAAGCCACGAACACCACTGCGGGCATCCACATCCGCCCAAGGGAGCGGGAGCCGAAAAAGAGCCGTTTCTTAGGCTGCGATACCGCCGTGCTCACTCCGCCACTCCTCCCTTCGCTCCATTCGTCGACTTGCCGCCGAAGGAAGCGGATTCGTAGTCCTTCATCCACCGAGCCATCATGGCGAACTTGGGAATGGGCACTTCCTCCCCGTCATGCCTTATGACTTCGAGAATCGCCCCGAGGCTATGGTTAACAAACTGGTTGAAGTTGTATGCCTCGCCCAAGGAAGAACAGACCTCGCGAATCTCGTCGAAGGTCTCCTCCGGCACCCGAATGGTGACTGTCTTCCCCTTGGCCATGCTGATCAAGCATCATCTTGAAGTAATTATTGCAATGCAAGTTTTTTATTTTATATATTACATTTTATTTTTCAGATTCTATTAAATTGCATTAGATTGCATATCGCGGGAGGCTTCCTCTCTAAAAAAGAAACCTAGCGAAAGCCAAACCGCCTTGCACACGTTCGCGCGCAAGCTATTGTAAGGCCCAGAATTTTTCGCATTCGTCATACTCAACAAACCAACGGACAAACAAACTCGGACATGAAGACTTACGCTTCTTCCTGCGGCGACGCCTGTCGCGACCTTCCAAACCACTTCTCGCGCCGCGAGTTCATGCATGTAGGCTTTCTCGGCGGTCTGGGGCTGAGCCTGCCGCAGTTCCTCAGCATGAAGGCAAACGCCGCCCAGAAGTTCTACGAGTCCAATGAAGGCGTGGCCAAGTCGGTCATTCACATCTTCCTGCCCGGCGGAATGGCTCACCAGGAGTCTTGGGATCCCAAGCCCTTCGCCCCGCTTGAATACCGCGGCCCCTTCGGCACGGTTCCGACCAAGCTAACGGGCGAACGTTTCGGCGAGAGCTTCAAGGAATCCGCCAAAATCGCCGACAAAATCACCGTCTGCCGCTCCATGACCCACGGGGAAGCCGCCCACGAGCGCGGCACCCACAACATGTTTACGGGCTACCGGCCCAGCCCCGCTCTCACCTATCCGAGCATCGGCTCCGTGGTGGCCCACGAATTCGGCTCCCGCAAGAATCTGCCTCCCTATGTCTGCATCCCCAACGTTCCCAACGAGCACGCAGGCAGCGGCTACCTAAGTTCCTCATTCGGCCCATTCGGTCTGGGCGGAGACCCCGCCGCATCGAACTTCTCAGTGCGCGACCTCGCCCTTCCCGGCGGCATCAGTGCTGACCGCTTCTCCAAGCGCCGCTCCATGCTCGACGTCGTGGATGACCACTTCCGCTCTCTGGAAAAGGCCGACGCCCTCGACGCCATGGACAAGTTCTACCAGGACGCCTACTCCCTCATCAGTTCCAAGGAAGCCCGCGAAGCCTTCGACATTAACAAGGAAGACGCCAAGCTTCGCGACCAATACGGCCGCAACCAAGCTGGTCAAAGGATGTTGCTGGCCCGCCGCCTCGTGGAAGCCGGCGTCCGCTTCGTCTCACTCACCTACGGCGGCTGGGACCACCACCAGAACATCAAGACCTCCTTCGAACGCCAAGGCCCCGAACTGGACAAGGCCTTCGCCTCCCTCATCTCCGACCTCGACCAGCGCGGCCTCCTCGACAGTACCCTCGTCATGATGACCTCCGAGTTCGGACGCACCCCGAAAATCAACAGGACCGACGGACGCGACCACTGGCCCAGAGTCTTCAGCGTGGCCCTCGCCGGCGGCGGCATCACCCGCGGCCAAATCTACGGCTCCTCAGACGCCTTCGCCACCGCTCCCGAGGAAAACCCTCTTACCGTGGAAGACCTCGCAACCACCGTGTACGACCGGCTAGGCATAGTCGCCGACAAGGAGCTCATGGCTCCGGGCGACCGCCCAATCGAAATCGTCGACGGCGGCAAGGTGGTCAAGCAACTCATCGCCTAAGGAACGCCGGAGCAACCCTGCGAACGAACGGTTGCAGGAGCATGGCGGTAGTGACGACGGCCAAAGTCTGGAGCGGGCTAACTCGGAGACCTTCTTCGAGCCAGCCGAAATAAAAGCTCATCCTTTACAAACATGAAGACAAAGATGCTCAATCTCTTCGCCCTCGGCATTCTCCTCCTCGCCATCGGGGCGCAGGCCGCCACGCCCACCCTCTCCAACCTGCTTCCGCGCGGCGGGCAGCGCGGCTCCTCGCAGGAGGTCACCATCACGGGAGCCCGCCTCAACGACGCCCGGGAAATCTTCTTCCACGGCCCCGGCATCAAGGCCGAGAACCTGAAGGCGGTGGCCGCCAACCGAGTCACCGCCACCTTCGTCATCGCTCCCGACGCCAAGCTGGGCCAGCACGAGATTCGCATCCGCACCGCTACTGGCGTCAGTACCATGAAGACCTTCTGGGTCGGCCCCTTCCCAAACGCTCAGGAAGCCGAGCCCAACTCGGAGTTCGATGCTGCCCAGAAGGTGCCCTTCAACTCCACCATCAACGGAGTCGTCACCAACGAGGACGTCGACTACTACGAAATCGAAGGGATTAAGAAAGGCCAACGCATCTCCGTGGAGGTCGAGGCCATCCGCCTATCCGGGGCTCTCTTCGACCCCTACGTCGCCATTCTCGACTCCCGCCGCTTCGAGCTAGCCGCTTGCGACGATTCCGCACTGCTCCTCCAAGACAGCGTGGCCTCCGTAATAGCTCCCGCCGACGGCGCCTACCGCATAGAGATACGGGACGCCTCCTACCGAGGGGCGGGTAACTTCTACTACCGGCTTCACATCGGCTCCTTTCCCCGACCCCTCGTCGCCTTTCCCGCCGGCGGTCAAGCCGGGCAGGACTTGGAGGTCACCCTCATGGGCGACCCCTCCGGTCCCATCAAAAAGACCCTCAAACTGCCCGCCGAGGCCGACCCCGACCACGGACACCATCCCGAGGTGGACGGCATCGCGGCCCCCTCCCCCAACCGCATCCGGGTGAGCCCCTTCCCGAGCATCCGGGAGGTGGAGCCCAACAACAACAGGAGCCAAGCCACCGCAACCGAACTCACCCTGCCCCTCGCCTTCGACGGCATCATTTCTGAGGAGGGCGACCAAGACTGGTTCAAGTTCAAGGCCAAGCGGGGCCAACGCTTCAACATCCGCGCCCACGCCCGCTCCGTCTCCTCTCCGCTCGATCCCGTCCTCACTCTGCGCGACGCTACGGGACGTTCCCTCCGAGGCAGTGACGACGCCAGCAATGGTCCCGACAGTCTCATCACCCACACCTTCGCTGCCGACGGCGAATACTTCCTCAGCATCTACGACCACCTCCGCAAGGGTGGTCCCCGCCATGTCTACCGCATCGAGTCTGAGGTCTTCGAGCCGGAGGTCGTAGCCTCCATTCCCTACCTTCGCAACCGTGACTCCCAATCCCGCCAGATGATGCCCGTACCGCAGGGCGGACGCGTCGCTTCCGTCATCAATCTCGCTCGGCGTAATTTCAGCGGCGAACTGGAGTTCATTGCCCAAAACCTACCCGCAGGCGTCACCCTGCACGCCCCCAAGGTGGCCGCCAACCTGACGCAGGTCCCTGTCGTCTTCGAGGCCGCGCCGACCGCCGCCTTGAGCCAGCAGCTGACCGACCTGCGCGTGCGTCACACCGACCCAGAGAAAAAAATCGAAGGCCGCTTCCGGCAAAAGATAGATCTCGTGTACG